>JAOZLK010000042.1 GCA_029934875.1 Bacteroidales bacterium
AAAAAATTCCAGATTTGGCCTGAAGATCAATATTGAGGTAAACTCCTTGAAGGATTTCTTACAAGCCTGAGCAATAGAGTTAATCAAGTACAATTCGACAAGGTGTCCCAATGACGAAGACAGGAGTAGTACGCAAAAACCGGGTTCTCCATTTCAGGAAAACCGAAAGTCACAAACATGTGATTTTTTTCAAATGTGTGACTTCCAGCTTCATTAGTATATGCTTAGTTAGCATTGTAACAGTCAATATAACAGAACTATACGAGGGCGAGAAAGATGTGTGATCATTTTTCAGGAGTCACCACTCTGCGAAGGAGTCACTTCACTGTGACTTGCAGAGAATCCGAAAAAGGGGTAGTTAGATGGCCTGAAAGTGAAATTATAAGTTCCGATGCAGCTCAATAATGAGGCATGTCCAACAGATTTCTGCCTTGACACTCTTTGTGGAAAATGAGATATTTACCTTCATGATGCTTTAAGATTCTGTGCGATTACTAATTTTGGACTCAAATTAAGAAATATATATCAAAAGGATGCTTGTATTCAAATTTGGTGGGGCTTCTGTTAAAAGCGCCGATGCGGTAAGAAACATTGTTTCGATTCTTGAAAAATACAGTGACAAGCACATTGTTGTAGTGGTCTCAGCCATGGGGAAAACTACCAATGCGATTGAAAGGATGATTGAAGCATATGCCGGCGGAAACTCTGATGTGGCGGAAAAGGAATTCAACTTTTTGAAGAGTTACCATGAGGAGATCGCTTCCGGGCTGTTTGGGAAGGAGCCGCATGATGCCCATGCTGCCATCGAATGCCTGCTTGATCAACTGAAGCTGCGCCTTGAAAAGGAGCCTACCCTGAATTATGATTACGATTACGATCAGCTGATCTGTTATGGGGAGCTTCTCTCGACCACCATCATCAGCCATTTCCTGAATCTCTCAGGGCTTGCCACCCGCTGGATGGATATCAGGCGATCATTAAAATCTGACAACACCTGGAGAGAGGCACGAGTGGACTGGGAACTTTCCACCCGCCTGGTGAATGAGCACTTCGAATTTAATGGGGAGAATATATTGATAACCCAGGGTTTCCTGGCTTCAACCATCAATGACCAGTCCACTTCCCTGGGCAGGGAGGGATCTGACTATACAGCAGCCATCCTTGCCTATATGCTGAGGGCCGAGAATGTTACCATCTGGAAGGATGTTCCGGGGGTTTTAAATGCAGACCCCAAGTACTTCGATGATACCGTGCTCCTGGAACAATTATCCTACCTGGATGCCATCGAACTGGCCTATTTCGGAACCAGTGTGATTCATCCTAAGACCATTAAACCCCTGCAAAACAAACACATAAATCTGCATGTAAAATCTTTCCTGGACCCTGAGGCTCCGGGTACACTGGTGGGCAATCTAAGTTACGACAAGCTGACGCCTTCCTTTATTTTTAAAATGGACCAGGTACTGATCCGGACCTCCCCCCTTGATTTTTCATTTATCAACGAAAATAACCTGGAAGAAATCTTTGGGATTTTCAGTAAAAATGGACTTAAAATCAACCTGATGCAGAATTCAGCCATCAGCTTTAAAATGATTGTGAACAACGATAAGCGAAAACTGCGGGCAGTTATTGATGAACTTGAAAAGTCCTATAAAGTTTCTTACCAGACGGGCCTGGAACTGGTTACCATCCGTTATTTCGACCAATCCACTATTGACAGAGTAATGATCAATAAGGAGTTGATACTGGAGCAGCGCGGCGTACACAATATTGAGCTTTTAATCAGAGACCTGGGCTGATTGCTAATAACTATAATTCACATCAAGTTAATTTCCATTAAATTTGTATCATATTCCTTGGCATGAAAATCCTTGTGTGCGAAGATAATTCTTTGACTCTGAGATCTATAGAGTATTCATTGAAAAATGCGGGGTATGATGTGTCCAAGGCTATGGACGGGGACCAGGGGATATTGATACTTAAGGAAGAGGAGATTGATCTCGTGATCACTGATATTAACATGCCATACACCAAGGGATTGGAACTGGTTCGGTATGTGAATACCCAGATGGAAAGAAAAATTCCTGTTATTATCATTACCGGAATAACCCTTGAAGAAACCAGGGAACATGCACTGGAACTGGGTGCCCAGGAATTTCTTACCAAACCATTGGATCTGGATGTACTTATGGGAAAGGTTAAATCCCTCCTGGAAAAAAATAGTTGATTTTATGTATAAAGTCTCCTCCCTGATCCTTCTGTTTGTCCTGTACACTTTCTCGATTGAAGCCCAGGAAACACCTGGCTATACAAATCTTGAACAGGGTTTTGAACTTATGCGTCAGCTGGCCACCGATGGTGATTATTCGTCCGCCAAGCGGATTGGATACAAATTGCTGGATGAAAAGGAAGACTATTATGATGCGACCCTTTACCTGGCGAGGATCCACGGATGGGAAGCCAGCTATGATTCTGCTTATGTACTGATTGACGAGGTCATTGCAAGGGAACCGGAACTCTTCGAGGCATACCAGACTTGTGTTGACCTTGCCTATTGGGATAATGACCTGGCAAGGCTTGATTCGTGTGCTGAAAAAGCACTGGAACTCAACCCGGAGTCAGAAGAGATCATTGCAAAATATAATCAGGCCCACCAACCCGGTGATCTGCAGACCTTATATCCAGAGGTTTTTGTACAGTATACCCTGGATCATTTCTCCGTCCCTTATGTTCGTAACTGGCACCTGCTCTCAGTGGGAGGTCAGATTCCCTTTAAACATGGCACACTTGTTCCATCTATAAATGGCGGTTATGAATCGGCAGGGGGCTACACCCCATCCACCGATATTCAGTTTAACCTGGATGCCTACATTACCATTGGTAAGAAGAATTATGCCCTTCTGGGCTACGGCTTTTCTCCCAATGGTGTCATTAACTACCTGCCCGCGCACAGGGCTGCAGCAGAAATATGGCAGGCTCTGCCAAAAGGCTTTGGTTTATCAGCCGGCCTGCGTTATTTCTATTGGGACGAGCATTTTACATTTCTGACTTTTACTGCAGAAAAATATGCGGGGAACTGGTGGTTTTCATTCAGAAACTATTTATTTTTCAAAGACGTCGGCCTGAGAGCGTCGTATTACCTGAGCGGGCGAAGATATTTTACCTCAAAATATGATCACCTGACCCTCACACTGGGCTACGGTGCAGCACCTGATGAACCAGTATTAGTGGTTACAGATCTTGACAGGCTTAATGCCTTGAGCTGCAGGCTTGAATACAGCAGGCAAGTCACACCGGTAATAAGAATGCTTGCCATGCTTGGCTACTCATATGAGGAATATGAAGACCAGGCCTACAGAAACAGAATAGCCATGAACCTGGGGTGTTATATCCTGATCAAGAAATGAGAAGCGCTATCCCATATCGCCTCTTTCTCCTGATCACAGTTTTCTGGATCAGTACCGGAGTTTCTGTATATGGACTTACGCCTGAAAGCACTTCCTTTGTCGCTGCCGACAGCAGCGCTATGGCCGGATCTGATGATTTTGCCACTTATGCGGGATGGGTTCTTGATAATTTCCAGAAATCTCCCCTGCTGATCACTATTTTGTACATAGTAATCCTTTATTCAATTATTACCCTGATCACATTGTTGATTATTATACTCCTGAACAGGAGAAGGATGGAGCGGGAGCAGAAGAAAAAAGAATACCTGATGGAGGAATATCAGCAGCTGCTCATGGACTACCTCTTTGAAGTTGAGAAGCGCGAACAGGCCTTTACAGATATTGAAAAGGTGGCCAATGATGTCTTCAACCGCCAGATTCTTATCGACCAGATGATCGATCTGAGCATCAACCTGAAAGGCGAAATCAAAGAGCAGATCAAAGAGCTCTATCTTCGCCTGGGCCTGAAGAGTGATTCAATGAAGAAAGCCCAGAGCAGGAAGTGGCATAAAAATGTAAAGGGTTTCCGGGAGCTTGCCTTTATGAATATAAGGGATGCCAATGATTTGATTGTAGAAAGCCTTAATTCCAACAACGAAATCCTTAGGATGGAGGCCCAAATTGCCCTGGTAAGGCTGTCGGAAGATAATCCATATGAATTTCTTCACCTTTTGGAAAAGCCCTTGTCAGTTTGGGAGCAGATAACGCTGCACGAATTGCTGACCCAGCACAGTCTGAAGGTTCCTGCCTTTAAACAGTGGTTTAAGTCGGAGAACATCAGCATCCTGATCTATGCCCTGGAAATGGTGGCATGGTTCAAACAACATAGTGTGGGCAAGGAGGTAATGTCTCTCTTTGAGCATGAAGATGAGAGAGTGCGTCATACTGCATTTCGGGTATGCGGGGATATTCGACTTAAAACCTCTCTTCCTGCCATGAAAAAGATCTATGCCGGGGAGACAATGAACAATAAGATGGAAATATTAAGAGGCTTCTCAAGAATGCCGGATGAGAAGAATCTTAAGTTCCTTAAATCGGTGCTTGATACGGAAGAGGATGTTCAGCTACAGATCCAGTCCACCAAAGCCATTGAAAATATGGATGAACCCGGAATCTCCATGCTGATCAAACTGATGAAATCAAAAACTGAATATAAAAACTACCAGATTATTATCAGGCATGTCCTGGATGGTCGAATCTATTAACTGTGAGTAAATTTCTTGACATATTAATGTTCTTCGTGCTTAATGGGGTCTTCATTATCACCGTTTTAATTTTCAGCACCTACCTGATGCTTACCATTTTTTCTGCCATCTCTCTGAGAAGGTACTTGCGAAAGAATTCCTACGTTGATTACAACTCCATCGTGTCCTCTCCTCTGGCACCTTCGCTTTCGGTTATTGCCCCGGCATATAATGAATCCCCTACCATCATCGATAACATCAGAACCCTCTTATCTCTATACTATAGCAACTATGAGGTTGTGGTGGTTAATGACGGAAGCAGCGACGATTCGCTGGAGAAGATGATCGGACACTACGAATTGGAGAAGGTCAATTACTATTTTGATTATCGCCTGCCCTGTAAGCGTATTCGAGGGGTCTACAAGTCGAAGAACCGTTCTTTTAAGAAACTGACTGTGATCGACAAGCCCAATGGAGGAAAGGCCGATTCCCTCAATGCGGGACTAAATGTGATCCGAAATGACCTGGTGGTAAGCATCGATGCCGATTCCATTATGGAGCCCGATGCCTTATTGAAGCTCGCAAAGCCCTTTATGGAGGCAAAGGAGAAAAGGGTCATTGGTGCGGGAGGTGTTATCCGCATCGCCAATTCATGCGAGATCTCAGGCGGCCATATTGACAAGATAAACCTTCCCAAGCAGTTTTTACCCAGGGCACAGGTAATGGAATATACCCGTGCCTTCCTGATGGGGAGGATGGCCTGGAGCGAACTGGATGGTCTCCTGCTGATCTCTGGGGCACTGGGCATGTTTGACAAGGAAATCCTGATCAAGGCGGGTGGTTACAGCACCAATACGGTGGGAGAGGATATGGAGATGGTGGTTCGAATCAGGAGGTACATGGTCGATAATGGACTGGATTATGATGTGGTGTATATTCCTGATCCCCTCTGCTGGACAGAGGTGCCTACCACTGTGAGTGTACTTGCCAGGCAAAGAAGTCGCTGGACCAGGGGGACCATGGAGACCTTATGGACACACAGGAAGCTGTTTTTCAATCCAAAATATAAAAAACTGGGAATGCTGGGTTATCCCTACTGGCTGATGTTTGAATACCTGGCTCCTATTGTGGAATTCCTTGGAATACTCTGGTTTATTTTCCTTATGATCACCGGCAGGCTCAACTGGCCCTTTTTCTTACTTCTCACAGGCTTTGTTTACTTTTTTGCAGTCTCCCTCTCCATCTGGTCTGTACTTTTTGAGGAGATTACATTTCATAAATACGAAAAGCGGAGGGATGTCCTTCGCCTCATAGGAACCGCCTTCCTGGAGCCTGTTTTCTACCACCCCATGGTCATGCTCATGTCCATCAAGGGGAATATCGATAAACTTCTGAAGCGAAACAGCTGGGGTAAGATGGAAAGGAAGGGATTTACTAAATCCTGATTAACATTTCCCTGTAATATTTTTTCCTTCTGCACGTCCTGTATGCAGGATGGCTTGTACGAATTCGTACACCTCCGTCCGTAAGCGTTCTATTGATAAAGCACAGCACTTGGGCCAAGAGTCATAAAGTCAGTGAAATATAAGAACTGGCACAGTTTCTGAAAGTAAAAGAAAAACCTAAAATACATGTGGAAGAACTTCATCAGGGTCACCATTCGAAGCATCGGCAAGAACAAAGCTTTTAATGCCATCAATATCGCCGGTCTGGCCATTGGCCTGGCCAGTGCAATTTTCATCATCCTTTACATTGTCAGCGAAACCAGCTATGATAAGTTCCATGAGCGCTCGGCTGATATATATCGCCTGTACCTGGAGGGAAAAATGGCGGGAGAGGAGTTCACGGGTGCCTGGAACAGTCCCATATTTGGTCCCACCTTCCATGAAGAGATTCCTGAAATTGAAAAGTATTGCAGGTTCTGGACCCAGAATAATCTATTGATGTGGGTGGATCCTGCCAATAAATATCTGGAGAACAGCATTCTTTATGTTGATTCATCCTTCTTTGAAGTATTTTCCCTTAAGCTGCTTGAAGGAGATCCTGCCACCTGCCTGGATGAACCCAATACGATCCTGATAGCAGAGTCGAAGGTGAAGCAATATTTTCCCGAAGGTGAGCCCATCGGAAAATCAATCGCAATGAATGATGATTCCACCCTGTTCCGGGTTACTGGTGTGGTGGAAGATGCTCCCAGGACCTCTCATTTTTACTATGATTTTCTTGTAGCTTATTCCACAAGTGAAAGGAGTAGGAGAACCGCCTGGTTTAACAACCACATGCAGACCTATATCCTGGTTCGTCCCGGAGCCGATCAGCAGGCTCTTGATGACAACATAAATGCTTCATTGATTGAGAATATTCGTCCCCAGTTAGAGGAGTTTATGGGGATCAGTCCTGAAGAGTTTGCCGAAGCCGGGGGGAAATACGGGGTCTTTACCCAGGCCCTGACTGAAATCCACCTGGATGCTGATATTGAAGTGGCCGGGGATGTTTGTTACCGTCCCATCGGGAACCGGACCTACCTGGTGATTTTCGGAGTCATTGCCTGCTTTGTGCTGGTAATTGCCTCTATCAATTTCATGAACCTGAGTACGGCCAGATCACTGAGCCGTGCAAAGGAAGTCAGCCTGCGAAAAGTAGTCGGATCGGGGCGTAAACAACTGATCAGGCAGTTCTTGTTTGAGAGTGTATTTCTGAGCCTGGCTTCGCTGGTCATTGCCATTATCCTGGTTGTGGTCTTGCTGAGTCCCTTTAATAATCTTGTGGGACTTAACCTGGAATATGGCGATATATTTCGTTGGTATATGATTCCCTCATTTATTCTGCTGGCTGTCCTGGTTGGCTTACTCAGCGGTAGTTACCCAGCTTTCGTTTTGGCTTCATTCAAGCCGATTTTTGCACTGAAGGGGAATGCCAGTACTAAAAACGGGACCACCTGGCTCAGAAATGCGCTGGTAATCATTCAGTTCTCAATTTCCATCATTATCATTGCCGGAACCCTTGTGATTTACTGGCAGTTTAAATACATGACCGATAAGGACCTGGGCTTTGATAAGGAGCAGCTGGTAGTCATGGATCGCATTCATCCCCTTGACAAAAGAATACAGACCTTTAAAAAAGAGCTTACGGCTCATACCTCCATACTGTCGGCCTCCAACTCAACTGCCTACCTGGGTGCCCCAAATAATAATAATACCCACGGAATTAAGGGAAGGCCCCCCGAGGAGGCCGTTCTCATGTTTACATTCTGGACCGATGAGGATTTTATGGAGACCTACCGCTTTGGACTGGCCACTGCTGACAGCAGATTTCTTTCCAAAGATTTCACCACTGATTCTGCAGCCTGCCTGGTCAATGAGGCTGCAGTCCGGAAATTCAATATTGAGGATCCGCTGAATCAGTCCATCCTTGCAAGTGGAGAAGATGAAATGAGAATAGTAGGGGTGATGAAGGACCATCATTTTCTTACACTAAAGCATGAAATAGGGGCCCAGGTTCTGTTTCTTAAACGCCCGGACTGGAACTGGTCAGGCTATCTGACCATCAGGCTGGCTGCCGGGAAGGAGAATATCGAATCCGGTCTCAAGTTTATGGAGGAGCAATGGGTCGCCTTTGCCGGTGATGAACCCTTCCAGTATTTCTTTCTTGATGAGGAGCTGGATAAATATTATGCCGAGGAGAAGCGGACCGGGGCTGTAACCATGATCTTTTCCATCCTTGCCATCTTCATTGCTTCGCTGGGATTATTCGGACTTACCTTATATAATTCCCAGAAACGCATCCGTGAAATTGGTATCAGAAAGGTAATGGGGGCCACCGAAGGCAATATTATCTCTGTTATCTCGAAAAGCATTGGATATGCCGTAGGGATCTCCATTCTGATTGCAATGCCGGTGGCTTATTTTATGATGCAGGACTGGCTGAGGGATTTCCCTTACAATGTGGGATTCCAGCCCCTGCTCTTCATATTTGCCGCCCTTCTGGCCATTATCATTGCCATGGTAACGGTCACCATCACCACTTTGAAAGCGGCTCGTATCAATCCGGCAATGGCACTGCACTATGAGTAACTAGAACAAGTAATTTTTGTTAATCTGTAAGTTATTATGTGGAAGAATTTTATCAGGGTAACCGTACGTAACCTCAATAAGAACAAAGCTTTTAATGTTATTAATATCTCTGGACTGGCCATTGGACTGGCCAGTTCCATTTTTATCCTTCTTTATATCATTGGTGAGACCAGTTATGACCGGTTTAACGAGCGCTCGGAGGATATCTACAGACTTTACATCAAGGGTAAGATGGCAGGGGAGGAGTTTACCGGGGCATGGAACGCACCCATAGCCGGCCCCACATTCTACGAAGAGATCCCGGAAATTGAGAATTTTTGCAGATTCGATTATTACAACAATATGCTAATGTGGGCTGAACCTGACAAGAAGTACCTGGAGCAGACTATACTGCTTGCCGATTCTACATTTTTTGAAATATTCTCAATTCGGCTCCTGCATGGTGATCCGGCCACCTGTCTGGATGAACCCAAGACCATCCTGCTATCCGAATCCAAGGCAGCCCAGTATTTCCCGGAGGGGGATCCCATAGGAAAGTCCATCGCCATGAACAATGAATCGGACCTCTACAGGGTCACCGGGATCGTGGAGGATGTACCCAGGACCAGCCATTTTATCTATGATTTTATCGCTTCCTACTCTTCGGATGACCGAGGCAAGAGTACCTTCTGGTTCAGTAACTGGATGATGACCTATTTCCTGGTGAGACCAGGCACAGACGTGGAGGTGTTAAATGAAAAAATCAATGCCTCTCTGATTGAGAATATACGTTCCCAGTTAGAACAGATCATGGGTATCTCACCGGAAGAGTTTATGGAAGGTGGGGGAGAGTACGGACAGTATGCTCAACCCTTGCTGGATATTCACCTGAATCAGGACATTGACCTACCCCAGGAGGCAGGATACCGTCCCCTTGGAAACCGGAGTTACCTGGTGATTTTTGGGGTGATCGCCTTCTTTGTACTGGTGATCGCCTCCATCAATTTCATGAACCTTAGTACCGCCAGGTCGCTGAGCCGTGCCAAGGAAGTAAGCCTTAGAAAGGTGGTGGGTTCTGGTCGAAAGCTACTGATCAGGCAGTTTCTGTTTGAAAGTGTGTTTATGAGCATTCTCTCTCTCTCTATTGCACTTATTCTGGTGGTGGTCCTTCTCAATCCCTTTAACAAGCTGGTGGGAATGAATCTCCAATTCGGTGATATTTTTAGCTGGTATATGATTCTGGCCTTTGTTGCACTTGCTGTGCTGGTAGGCCTTTTCAGCGGTAGTTATCCAGCCTTTGTGCTGGCTTCATTTAAACCCATTTTTGCACTTAAAGGAAATGCTTCAGTCAGAAACGGGACCACAGCCCTTCGAAATGCGCTGGTAATCATTCAGTTCTCAATTTCCATCATTATCATTGCCGGAACCCTTGTCATCTACTGGCAATTCAGGTACATGACCAATAAAGATCTTGGTTTTGACAAGGAGCAACTGGTGGTGATGGAACGATTGCATCCCCTGGACGGGCAAATCCAGGTATTTAAAGATGAACTGTGCAATCATACCTCCATACTTACAGCTACGAACTCCACAGCTTACCTGGGAACCACCAACAACAACAGTACCTATGCAATCAAAGGAAGACCTCCTGAAGAGGCAGCCATGATGTTTGTATACAATGTAGATGAGGATTTTATGGAGACCTTTAAGTTTGATCTGGCCACTCCCGATAGCAGATTCCTTTCGGAAGAGTTTCCGGGTGACTCTTCAGCCTGTCTGATTAATGAGTCGACCGTAAGAAAATACAATCTGGAAGATCCGCTGAATACTATTTTTATGGAGCCTGGAGACGAGGGTTTTACTAATGAATTGAGGGTAATAGGGGTAGTTAAGGATCATCACTTCTCAAGCCTGAAAGATGAGATAGGAGCCCAGATCATAAAGCTGAAACCTCAATCCTGGAACTGGCATGGCTATATAACTCTGAGGCTGGCAGCCGGAAAGGAGAACACGGAAGCAGGAATAAGACATATGAGTGAACTCTGGGAAGAGTTTGCCGGGGATGAACCTCTACAGTACTACTTCCTGGATGAGGAGCTGCAGCAATACTATGCCGAAGAGAAGCGTACTGGAGCCGTTACTATGATCTTTTCCATCCTTGCCATCTTCATTGCTTCGCTGGGATTATTCGGACTTACCTTATATAATTCCCAGAAACGCATCCGTGAAATTGGTATCAGAAAGGTAATGGGGGCCACCGAAGGCAATATTATCTCTGTTATCTCGAAAAGCATTGGATATGCCGTAGGGATCTCCATTCTGATTGCAATGCCGGTGGCTTATTTTATGATGCAGGACTGGCTGAGGGATTTCCCTTACAATGTGGGATTCCAGCCCCTGCTCTTCCTCGCTGCAGCCCTGCTGGCTATTATCATTGCCATGGTAACTGTCACCGTGACCACACTGAAGGCGGCCCGCATCAACCCGGCCCTGGCACTGCACTATGAATAAATTCACAGTGGCTTAAAAACGGATGGTGAATTTCACTTTCACCTTTGCACCGGCTTCCTCCAGCTGGAACCTTTCATATGGGTCACTGGCAATGCTGTTCCATACCAGGAAGATCTCCCTTCCCGGCTTCAGGATCCATTGAAACCTGGATTGCCAGCCCATTTTATCAGATTTGCTATCATACTGAACGAAGTTGTAAAGGGTGATGTCGGGAGTGAACAGGATGTTCAGATTTACCCGGTAAACGTTGGCAATGAATCCCCCGTCATCGAGTTTGATATCATTTCTGACCAGTTCGCCTCCAATAAACAGTGGAACAATCACCTTGTATCCGGCCTTCAGTTTGATCTCGTTCCTGCTTCCATTGAAAAAGCCGCCAATGCGGTAATCCAGCTTTCCCCACACCTGTCGTTTAGGGGCCGACTGCAGGGAAAAGGAGTGATAAAGGAAGTTATGGCCTCCCTCGGGTATTAAATAGCCCTCATAAATTTCGAAGGGTTCATCCAGATATTCATAGGTGGGGGAGAGGGAGTAGCCGATTCTATCACCTGATAGGAAGCGGACTGTAGCAGGTGTGATACTCCACTTGCTGCTTTCTAATACTCCCTGGAAGTTTGAGATATAGTCGGTGCCAAGGCCTGTATGTATCTGCATGATCCCCCATTTACCAGGCCTGGGTCCAATCATTATCTCTCCATAACTTTCCCTGACCCCCGGCCGGGGAACAAAGCCAGCACCTGCAACGAAGTTTTCCTGGATCTCCATATGACCGATCTTCAGGTTCAGGAGGTCATTTGGATAAACAAATTCAATCCCATAAGAAAGTTCTCTTCCTTCTTCCCTTTGAGATTCATCCTGAAACATGGTCGATGATTTCAATCCATACATGGTAAGGGCTATATTCTTATCTCCCCGGAACCTGGAGCTGGCCAACCTTAGATCTAAACCGAGCAGGTAATTTTGTACATCTTCCAGGGCATTCCCATAAGTAGTGATAAAGCCGGCCTGAGACTGATCCCCGAAGTTCCTGGATATTCGGGTCACCACAAAATGGGAGTTATCCCAGTCTTCCCGCTTGTCCTTCATGTACATGGCGCCAATGTTCCACTTTCCCGCCTGGCCGGTAACTTTTGTTCCATATTGAACCGGGATTGGATTACCGGTGGAGTCCAGGCCGATGCGCCTGGAAAAGAATGGGATCAGCCTGTTGTCATTTATGCCGAAATTGAAGTAGTTGGCTCCATCAAGGAAAAAATCGCGTTTTTCAGGATAAAAGAGATTGAACCTGGTCAGGTTGATCTGCTGTTCATCCACTTCCGTTTGAGCAAAATCCGTATTGAGGGTCAGGGCCGCTTTCAGGTTTGAGGTGATATTGTAGTAGGCTTCAAGCCCGGCATTGTATACGGGTTCTGTTTTTGGGGTCTCACTTTCGTAATCTACCCCTGCAAGTCCGTAGGGGACAAGGTCGAGCCCAACTCCCTGGGTAATCCCTTCCAGTCCGACCACCGTCCCTGCATCGGAGACCTGGAATTTATGTGTGTTCAGGTTGGCCACCGGCCAGTAGCCGGTTTCCTCAGTTCGCATGTAATTTCTGATGAGCTTTAAGCCCCAGGTGGTATTGCCTTTTTTGAATCCAAGGGTTTTAAAGGGGATGGCTATTTCCACATCCCATCCCCGCTCATGGATACTGGCTTTCCCGGTCCACAGCCCATCCCAGGCTTTATTAAACTCAGCCCCGTTCTCACTCACGATGGCATCCCCAATGGATCCACGGGGCCCCACCTGGAACCAATAGGCATTCCGCTTGTCGTTATAGGTATCCAGGATCACCTGGACGCGATCATCATACTGGAGGCTCACATCACGGGCAAGCTCCTTGGCTGTAATCAGATCGGGATCACCATAACAGCGAAAGGCGATGTAAAGATTGGAGGCATCATATCCGACTAAAACTTCCGTTCTTTCGGAGAAAGGTTCACCGTTGCGGGGTTCTCTTTGAATAAAATGGCTTATGGGCTCACAAGAATTCCAGGACTCATCTGCTGCTATTCCATCTATAATTGGTGCTTTCTCAAAGCGGACAGCAGAGACTTGATCATGCACATCGACCTGATCCTGTCCATAAAGAAAGAGCATCGGTCCGATCAGAAAAGACAGGATTACAAATAGCTTGTTGGGCATGAATGAGGGTTCAAGCCCCTAATTTAACAATTTTATTGCCCGGTCAGCTTCCGGTCTTCCTTCAGCTCGCTGATAAACTCTGAACTCACCCAGTAGATATCGGCCTTGCCATTATTAGGATTGTTGTAAATGTCCACGAGTTTGTTGTAATTCCAGTCTGCCTCCTCAATCTCCATGGTCCGGGTGGCCATAAAGAAGAAATATTTGCCGTCGGGGGATACATAGGGTGACCATCCACCCGGATTATCCGCATTTATCGCCTCTCCCATATTTACCGGATCGGACCATCGGTCGTTCTCATCCCTGAAAACTATGTAATAGTCGACCCCGTCATAGGCATCCTCCATCCCTGCTGCCGGAACAATCATGTAGCTCTCATCAGGAGATACATATGCGTTGAATCTGTTGGTTCCGCAATTTACCTCCTGGGGAAGAAGTTCCGGTTCCTGGAAACTGCCATTTGCAAACTTGCTGCGGAAAATCTGATTCAGCCTGCTCCCAACTTCGTTCCTGGTAAAATAAAGGGTCCCGTCGCTGGTGAGGGAAGGAAAGAATTCACCACCATCTGTATTGATGGGATAACCTGGATTAACAGGCTCCCCCCAGCCTTCGGGAGTCCGGTCCACGTACCAAATATCCTGATCACCTGGCTCTTCGTTGCCATCCGGACGGGTGGAGAGAAAATAGAGACGGGAACCGTCGGGTGCAAAGGCCGGTTCGAAATCAAATATTCCTGGACCTCCCGAGAAGGATACTATTTCAGGACTTGTCCATTTGCCGTTTACCTCTTTTGTAAAAAGGATGGTCGCATAAGTGTAGTTGCTTATAGCCACACAAAAATATATTTCCTTTCCATCTGGTGAGATAGCCACATCGCGGGTAAACATACCTGTTGATACCAGACCTGGGGCAAACAAGCGGGGTGTTGTATCGGCCAGGGGCTCTCCCAGGTAGAAGCCGGAACGGATCGGAAGGAGTGAGCTTGCATCCTTGTTGTCAGGACTGCTGGTGCATGCCAGGGCAGTGATTAGCATGAGGGTGCTAATTAGTACTGGGGCTGAATTTCTCATGGCTCAGTCTTCCACTCCGAATTTTAAGATGGTTTGAGAGATAAATTTTTCTCCCGGACGCAGCACAGTTGTTGGGAAGTCTGGTTGATTGGGTGAGTCCGGGAAATGCTGGGTTTCCAGGCACATCCCGGAATATTGCTCATATTGAAGCCCACGTGAAACCAGCGTCCCGTCCAGAAAGTTCCCCGAGTAGAATTGTACCCCCGGTTCG
>JAOZLK010000414.1 GCA_029934875.1 Bacteroidales bacterium
TCTCCACAATGTAGTCATATATGGAAATGCCTATCAGGTCCTCGAATCCTGCCTCGATCTCCTTTGGATCACACGAACGGATGCCGGCAAAAAGCGCCGCTGCCAGTAATCCCATTCCTATCAATCGTATCTTCTTCATAACTAAGCTTAATTTTCGTAAAAGGGATTCTGGACCAGGTTCTTATTACGCTCCAGTTCTTCTTCGTAAATGGGCAGATACCACCCCAGCGGGTTCGTCAGTTTAATGGCAAGGATCCTCTTCTGGGTGGAGGGAACATTTTGTACAATGATCTCTATCAGTTTACTTTTCCTTGCGTAATCGTTCCTTCTGCCCATGCGCATAAGATCAAACCACCTCTTGCCTTCGAATCCCAGCTCAAGCGAACGTTCTTCCAGAATAGCATCCTCAAAGGCACTCATACTCAGGGCAGGGCTCACAGGGGTAACATCAGCCCGCTCCCTGATCTCATTAATAATATCGCGTGCCTCATCATACCTCCCAAGCTGGGAAAGAGCTTCAGCCTTCATAAGCATCACATCCGCCAGTCTGTAAATAATCCAGTTGGCGCTGTTCTGCTCGGTTCCTGTCCGGTTTGTTTTACCATCACCCTGAGCCCCGACATATTTCCAGATGATGTAATCGCCCTCCCCGTATTTGGCTATGGAATTATCCTCTCCCCTCTTTCGTTCCAGTGATTCATAATCAAGGGCAAACATTTCCAGTGCCGTTTCGCTGGGATCATACTGATGACTGTTCCTGTTAGTCAGGCCATAGAGGCTGTTCTGCTGGTTCAGGTTATCATCAAACTGGAACTCAAAAATCGACTCAAGTGAGTTACCGGGACGATAGAGCTCAAACCACTTATCAGATGGCATAAGGACATAACTAAGATTGGCCTCTATTTTTTGCACATGGGAGATCACCGCATCATAATCAAACAACCACAGTGAAATGTCCGCTAGCAGGGCATCAAATGCTGCTTTGGTTGCCCTTCCCTTTAATTCGCCTGGTGTTGGGAATCCGTCTATGGTGGCATAGGTCCTGTAGACCTCCAGGTCCAGCCTTACCATTTCCAGGAGCTCATCCCCATCCAACTTGGAAACATATACATCGGCATCATCACTTTCGGTGGGTTCGGTAACATAAGGGACATCCTTATAAATCCGAACCAGGTAAAAATAGGCCAGGGACCTGAGGAAGTAAGCTTCCGAAAGGTAGCCCTGCATCAGGAAGTCGGTAAAGGTATCATCCACATTTTGTACGAGTGGTGCATTGACTATCACCTCGTTACAATAGTTTATAACCTTATAGAAATCTTCCCAGTTACAATAGCCGTTGTCGGGGTAGATGTTACTCTCCATCACCTCTCTCTCATTGCCTGATACATTATAATCTGCAGCCACCATATCAGCCCTGATCTCACCAAACTTGAATAGTTTTTCATCCATCTCGGCAAAGGATTGGTAAGCTCCCATTACCACTGCCTGCACATCTTCCTTGGTCTTCCAAAACTCCTCCCTGATTAAACCCTGGGGAGGAATTAACTCCATCCATTCACTGCAGGAAAAAGGGATGGCCAGGAGGAGGACTGTTAGCAAATATATTGTTCTGATTTTCATCTTCATATCGAATCCTTTCAATTAAAAACCTACTGCAATACTCAGTGTAAACATTTTGGGTGGAGGTGTATTGGCATAATCAACTCCAATCCAGAAGGGATTGCTGGCATTCTGTCCAACTTCGGGGTCCTGCCCGGAGTATTGTGTAAAAGTCCACATCTTCCTTGCGCTTACAGCTATGTTAAGAGTACGAATCCCTATGCGGTCACACCAGTCCTTACGCAAACGGTAACCAAACTTGATATTGGATAGCCTTAGGTAATTTCCGGGTTCTACATAGCGGTCCGATCCCAGGTTATTGGCTGGATGCCAGAGGAAGGCCCTGGGTAACATTCCTTCTTCATCTTGTCCCTGTACCCTCCACCTGCTTAAGGTGGCCTTACTTTGATTATTTTTATTTCTCATCCCCTCGGTCTGAATGGCCACTCCATTAATGATGTCAAATCCCGACCGGAAGTGAAATGCCATCGAAAAGTCAAAGTTCTTATAGTTGAACATGGTTCCAAAACCTCCGATAAAGTCCGGATTGGAGTCACCGATGTAGACTACATCGTTCAGGTCAATTACACCATCCTTGTTTATGTCTTCATAAATGGCATCTCCCCCCTTAAAAGGATAGGTTCCCCTATAGGTAACAGGGAAATTATTGCCCTCGGAATCAACCAGAAGGGCTCCGGTGGCATCTCTGGCCAGTGCGTCCTGGTCGGTGGGATAAACACCCAGGTAACGAAAACCGAAGAAAGAACCGATGGGCTCTCCCTCAACGACCCGGAGGGGATATTCACCGTTACCTATGGAAGTGGATTTCTCTGTATTAAAATTATCAGGAAGGTCGTTGAATGAATTCACATTCTGTGAAATATTAGCATTAATCGACCAGCGGAAATCCTTCTTCTGTATAATCCTGTAATCCATCATCAGCTCCCAGCCCCTGTTCTCCAGCTCTCCTCCGTTGAGATAGAGGTATTCGCTATAGCCCGAAGAAGTCGGAACGGGATACCTATCAAACAGCAGGTCGGTTGTTATTTTCCTGTAAACATTTGCGTCGAGAAAGAACTTATAATCGAATAAATTCAACTCCAGTCCCATTTCCCATGCAGCCATGTTCTCCCACTGCAGGTTATTCAAAGCAACCTGGGTAGGTACAATGGCCGGATTTTCAATATAGTTCCCCTGGGTCTGGTACCTGGCAAAACGGGCATATGAATTACCGGGCTGTCGACCCGAAACACCCCAGTTCACCTTGAACATACTATCACCCAGCTTCTCAAAGCGCTGCATAAAGGGTTCGCTCGAGAACCTCCACGCACCCATGACTCCGGTAAATAAACCCCAGCGGTTGTTTATCCCGAAGGAGGAATGGGCATCGGCCCGGATATTCCCTGTGAGGATGTACCTGTCGCCAAAAATATAGTTCAGGTTTCCAACGGCTCCAAGCTGCCTTGTTGCTCCTGATCCGGTCCCGATCCAGTTAATCTGCGCATTGATAGCCGGATCCTGGATGTCAGTACTTGGGGTTCTGTTGCTCTGAATGGTCATCCACTCGTACTGGGACTGGTTGGTTTCCCAGGTTACTGCCCCGCTCAGTACATGCTTCTTATTTTTAAAAGGAGTATCGAAGGCCAGCTGGGTCTCTGTCCGGAAGTTGGAGTTAATATTATTTCCTTCATCCGCCTTATTCACCCTCCAGTCCAGCCAATCCACACCCAGGGCGTTATAGGGCAGGAAACCCTCTGTCTTGGATCCTGAATACTGAATGGTAACGGTCTCCCTGAAAGTAAGCCATTCGTTAATAGAGTAACGCAGGCTGAAGGTATTGGTCAGGTCATTATCCATCCTGTCGTTCTTACCAAGATCTGATATAGCTACCGGGTTGTAATAGGTACCGCCATCCCCCTGGTAACTTCGGATTGGAGTGAAGTACTCGCCGGTGGCCATACCTTTTTCATCGTACTCCATGATACTCATATTAGGAGCCTTGATATAGGCCATATTCCTTACGTTTCTTCCCGAGACACTCAGGTTATTCTCCCTTTTACTATTTGTATAGGAGAACTGTATGGTAAAAACCAGCTTACTGGATAAGTAGTAATCGAGGTTTACACGGGTGGAGAACCTTTTTGCATTTGTATTGATGGTGGTACCCCCTTCATTCATGTAAGAAAATGAGGTAAAGTATCGGGTTTTCTCTCCACCCCCTGAAACCTTAAAATAATTATCATGGGTAACCGAGTTCTGGGTGAGAGCCCCAAGCCAGTCGGTATTGGCAGAATAATTATGGAAATCCACATAATCCTGGTCATAGGCAATTTCCGGGGGCATATCAAATACACCATAGGCATTATGCCACTCCTCCTGCTGGAGCATGATATATTCATCCCCGTTAAGCATTGGAATAGGTGGTGGCTGGAAATTGGTAGAGACCTTATACTGGTAGTCAAATTTAACTGCTCCCAGCTTACCTGTGTGGGTTTCAATAATCAGCACTCCATCGGCCCCCCTTGATCCGTAAACGGCTGTGGAGGCAGCATCCTTCAGTATCTCAATGGATTTAATATCCTGGAGGGCAATGTTAACCAGCTGGGAAATATCCTCACTGTCGGCCGAGCTCAGATCAAAATCCTGGCTCACCCTTTGCTGGGGAATTCCGTCGACCACAATCAGGGGCTGGCTGTTTCCCATTCCACTCAAACCCCGGATCACCAGCTGGGAACCCGATCCCGGATCACCCGAAGCGGCGATGATGTCCAATCCACTCACCTTTCCCTGCAGGGCATCCGCTGCCGATATAAAACCTGCATCCTGGGCCTCAATCAAGTCCACCTTTACAGAAGAACTTGCTTTGTCCCGATCATCAATGTTGGTGAGGCTGTGCCTTGATTTGGCAATAGCGGTCACAACAACCTCCTCAAGCTCTACATTGGATGGTTCCATTTCGATGCTCAGAGGGCCTGTAGCATTGGTATTAATCTCCATGGAAGTATAACCGATTACACTGATACGAACAGTGTTGGAAGGATCCTTCATTTGAAGCATGAAGTCGCCATTCACATCTGTAATGGTTCCGTTAACGGTTCGGTTCCCGGCGTCGTATTCAACTACGTTTACACCGATTACTGCAAGATT
>JAOZLK010000415.1 GCA_029934875.1 Bacteroidales bacterium
CAGGTTCAGAATCATTTTATCATCGTCAACAAAAAAA
This sequence comes from Bacteroidales bacterium, assembly GCA_029934875.1. GTDB lineage: Bacteria > Bacteroidota > Bacteroidia > Bacteroidales. The sequence continues at coordinate 38 of JAOZLK010000415.1, forward strand.
ATCTTCTTACTCATGCAAATCAGGTAGGCCGGTTGGCGATTAGCTGCAAAATTAGCAATATTATCCAAACTATAAAATGAGGGTTGCTGTACGGAAATGTACACCTCTTTGTCCGAAAGTGGACATAAAGAGCAGCGTAAATTCAATGTATAATACTGATTTTCTGAGAATTAAAAAATTTGGCATTATGCTTGAGTTTTGTCTTGCTTGAACCCTTAACTCCATGCTCCAATGTCACTCTTCAAAAACTATGTCCGTTCACTGATCCGCAATGCAATCAGGGATAAATACTTTACCCTTCTGAATATGCTGGGCCTGGCTGTTGGTATCACGGCAGCCATCCTCATCTTTATATACATCCAGGACCAGGTAAACTACGATGGGCACAACGAAAATTTCGAACGGATTTACAGGCTTGAGGGTGATTTCATGATCAGTGAAAAACCGACCCGAACTGCCATCACCCAGATTCCGCTGGGTCCCACACTGAAAGATGAGTACCCCGAAATCGTGGAACAGACCCGGATTCTTCCCAGAAGGGATCTTTACTTTGAGAAGGGGGAAGATACCTTTAAGGAAGACAGTATCATGGTGGCGGACTCCACCCTCTTTAAAATTTTTACAGTACCCTTTCTCTATGGAGATCCTGCCACGGCCCTCACCGAACCATTTACAATGGTTGTGAGTGAATCAATGGCCAACAAATACTTTGGCTCCTCTAATGTGATAGGAGAATCCATGCTTACCCTCGATGACAGGCATTTCACTATCACCGGGGTATTTGAGAATCTGCCTACCAATGTTCACCTCAGGTTTAACGGACTTCTCTCGGCGGCCACCATCGAAGAACAGATCGGTAGCGAAAGGTTCAATGACAGGAGTGCCAACTCATTCTGGAACGTCCAGACATATACCTATGTGTTGATGGCTGAAAATACCAACCCCGACATGGTAACTGCTAAATTTCCTGCATTTTACGACAAATACATGAAGGAATTAGGTGAGCAGATCAACGCCTCCTTCAGCCTGAGAATCACTCCCCTGAAGGATGTCCACTTTCAGAAAGATGAGCTTACATGGGACCTCCCAAAGGGGAACATGAATTATGTATACATCATGGGGGTAATTGGTGTACTTCTAATTCTTATTGCCAGCATTAACTATACAAACCTTACCACAGCCCGCGCTACCAGCAGGGGCAAAGAGATCGGAGTGCGAAAAGTTGGTGGGGCCAGTAAGGGAAATTTACGTTCGCAGTTCCTGGGAGAATCTTTGGCTACGGCAGTCATTGCGGGTGTTGTGGCTGCCTTATTGACTGCTCTGGCACTCCCTCTCTTTAATAAGCTTTCAGGAAATTCATTCAACTGGCAGGTATTACTTCAGCCAACTATCATCTTCTTTATCATAGGGATTTCAATCCTCACAGGCCTGCTATCAGGAATATATCCCGCTACCTACCTGGCTTCATTTAATCCGGTTTCTATCCTGAAGGGCAATGGGGTGAGTGAAAAGGACCGGGGCTGGCTGAGGCGCGGCCTGGTAATTGTCCAGTTCCTGATATCAGCCATCATGATCATCGGTTCTGTGGTGGTGGCCATGCAGATGAATTTTATCCAGAATAAGGACCTGGGCTTTGACCGGGAGCAGATCCTGATGCTTGCCCTTAACGACACAACTGTCATCAATAATGCAAGTGCCTTCATGGAGGAGATCGAACGACATCCTGCCGTGGAGGAAACTGCCCTTTCAACCACAGCCCCGGGGCGTTTTTACGGAAAACAGGTGATGACGGTGGAACAAAACAATGGGGAGATGGCTGAAATAGCATTTAATCAATGTTTTGTAGATTTCGATTATATGAACACCATGGGCCTAAGCCTCGTGCAGGGCAGGTTCTACGACCGCGAATTTGGCTCAGACATGACCAATGCATTTGTGGTCAACGAAGCGATGGTAGAAGAAATGCAATGGGGGGATAATGCCATTGGAAAAAAGTTTATACGCGGTGTGAATATTCAGGGGGCCGATAATCCCGAAGGGGAAATCATCGGGATAATAAAGAACTTCAACTATGGCTCCCTCCATAATCCAGTTGAATCATTGGTCATGGCCTGCCAGGATAATGCCAACTTTATGCGAACCCTGTCCATTCATGTCAGCGGTGGCTCAATGGAAGAAGTATTGCCCTGGGTTGAAGAACAGAGGGAAACTTTTAATCCTGCCTACCCCATACAGTACAGCTACCTGTCCGATGAACTTGAGGCGCTGTATGGAGAGGAAAAAATCATCTTTGCCCTGGTCCTCACATTTGCTGCACTGATCATTTTCCTTTCCTCATTGGGCTTACTTGCCCTGAGTGCCTTCATGACCACCAAACGAACCCGTGAAACAGGAATTCGCAGGGTAATGGGGGCCTCTCAAAATCAGATTCTTGCCCTCTTCCTCTTGCAATTTTCAAGATGGGTCATCATCTCCAATGTGATTGCATGGCCCCTGGCCTTTTTTGTGATGAAAAACTGGTTACAGAACTTCACCTACAGAATAGAGTTCCCGTTCTGGACCTTTATCCTATCTTTGTTATTATCACTAACAATCGCCGTGATCACCGTCAGCTGGCAATCTATAAAAGTTTCCAGGATGAATCCGGCCTCGTCCATCAGGGCAGAATGACAGGAAAACATATTTTAGGAGAGAAGTACATTATAAATGGTAATACAGCCGACATTTCCGGGTTCCATCCTGACATGTCGGCTGATATTTATTACGAGGTAATCCGGATCATCGGAGGAAAATTCCTTTTCCTCGATGATCACATGGCAAGACTGAAGCATTCCACAATGGATTCGGGAATAATTTTTCCGGGTAAATCTGAAATCCGAAAGAGTCTGAAATCCCTGCTGAAGGAAAACCCCTTTATGGATGGTAACATCCGCATCTGCCTTCAAAAATCAACAGGCGCAAAACCCGACCTGCTTTGTTACTTTGTTCCATGGATATACCCTGATGAATGCACCTATTTAAGTGGGGTTCAGCTGGTGTCCTATACCCATGTTCGTCCCAATCCAGGCATAAAAAAGTGGGATGATAAATTCAGGTCAGATGTAAAAATACATATACGCGATCATGGGGTCTATGAAGCAGTTCTCTTAAATAAGGAGGCTGAGATCACTGAAGGTAGCAGATCCAATATTTTTTTCATTGACGCTTCGGATCAGCTGATTACCCCTCCAGAGGAGAATATCCTGCCCGGGATCACCCGTAAATATGTACTTCAAATTTGCAGGGAGGAGCATCTTGCAATAGTGGAGAGGACTGTTTCAATGAAGGAGCTTGACAGCCTGGAGGCTTGCTTTATCTCAGGAACCTCTCCAAAAGTGTTGCCGGTCTGGCAAATTGATCATCATCAATTCAGAGCAGACCACCCTACTGTCGGGTTAATCATGAAGAAATTCGAGGAAATCCTGAACGAAAATCTCGAAACAATTATCTAACTTAGTATTTTCCAAGATTAACGCCCATGTTAAAAATTAAGATAAGTATTGCAGCTGTCATTATTATGACCTTGTTTTCCTTCAACACCAATGCTCAGGTCGACATTTACCGCTCAAGTGGTGGGGAAATTATATTTGCAGGATCAGATGTGCGCTTTAACGATGTGGATGTAAACTCCAACATGCGTTTTACCCTCTTTTTACACATACAGCAATGGGCAAATTTTGATCTGAATAACACATTTGGATTCCTTGCTGGAGGTTCCCTCAGGAACATCGGTTTCATCGTTGAAGATTTATACCAGAATGTGGGATTTAGCGACATTGATGATACAAATCCCAACTGGAATAAGAATACCAAAATCAAAAGACGCAGTTACGCCCTTGGATTTCCGGTGGGCATCAAAATTGGAGATTTCGATAAGAACTATTTCTTCTATGCCGGAGCACAGTACGAATGGATGTTTCATTACAAGCAGAAACAATTCCTGGATGGCAATAAGACCAAATACACAGAGTGGACCAGCGATCGAGTTAATCCATGGAATCCATCTTTTTTTGCCGGAATGCAATTCCCAGGAGGTTTCAATCTGAAATTCAGATACTATATGAAGGACTTCCTGAACACTGACTTCCGGGGTTATGACTTTGGTCAGGAAGTTGATTACTCCAACTTCCAATCTACGGGGATCTGGTACATCTCCATAGGCATCATGCTTAACAACAAACAAATAAAGAAAATGATGGACAGTCAGAGTTTTGAGAAGACCGCCTACAGGTAGGAAGACTCAATTATTTTTACGGCCCAGTCCCTTTCAGTAAGATTGCTTCCATCGGGAAAAACTGGCAATACTAATCCCCCATCCCAAAAACCATAACACCTCTTATCGAAGCCAGGACCTTTGAGTTGAACCCAGACATCCACATCCTTATATGGATTTTCAAATGCATTGCTGGCTTCAAGTTCTATTTCAACTTTCTGCCAGACTTTTGTATCAGTCTGAGCTCTTAAGCCTGAAAGAACTTTATTATGGCAACTTATTGGTGAGGGTTTGGAAATATTTATAGTTCATGAAAATCAGGAAAATTAAAACGATTCCAAAAGGAGGCGCAGGAAAGTATATTTTTCCTATTTTTGCATTCCCGGGGTGTTAGCTCAGTTGGTTTAGAGCGCTTGCTTGACAGGCAAGAGGTCACTGGTTCGA
>JAOZLK010000416.1 GCA_029934875.1 Bacteroidales bacterium
CATCTTCAATATTGTCTTCAAATGAATGCCGGGCATCAATTCCAATATCATCAATAAGGTCATCCATAATCAATTCCAGCTGTCCGCAGGAATGTAACAAATAGGGCCGGCCCGCATCATGAGAGATCTCTGCCATCAGTTTATGACCCGGGAGAATAAATTCACGCGTATCTTCCGGACTGATCATAAGACTTGTTTTGAAACCCATATCATCTGATCCCCAGATAAGTTTCACCCGGTCAAATTCAAGAAATTTCCTGACAGATTTTTCATAGATATCAATAAGTCGCTTACTGATGGCACTCACCAGTTCCCGGTTCTCGAACAGGGCAAAACAGAGTGTTTCAAATCCCATTAGCCAGTTAATGTATTCTGCAAAGTGAGCAAATCCACCACTTCCAATAATACACATATCATCTGGCAGGTTTTCCTGGTACCACTCCAGAGACCGGGTACCGGATGTGTCAGCATCAGGCCATGGGTACTTTTCAAACTCTTCCCAGTTGGTGATCGGACCTGTATGCTCATTGATATACTCCCGCCCCTCTTTTCTTTCAATCCCGGCTGTATCGGCTGTCACCAGCCTGTCAAGTGGCATATTAAAATTGTCCAGGCCACATCTTACATAATCATATCCAAGGAATCTTTGTATCGCAATCTCTCTTTTAAATTGAAAAGCGGGATCACTGATTGAGAGATGATCAATGAGATTGAATCTCTGGCAGATGGCGATTTTTATCTCTTCATCCAGGAACAGTTCAATAAAATGGACCCTATCAGGCTTCCCTTCTCTTCGGACACAGTTGACCAATCCCTCCCAATCGGGCTTTATCTGTACTGAGAAATAGTTGTTGCTCATTGTGTTATGATTTCAATCGAATCAGTCAACTCAATTGTATAAACAAAATACTGAACACCCTTATGCTCAGTCGGGCAGACCCAATTTCCATCCGGATCAAGGACACCTGAAGGAGCTGAACTGTTGAGATTTTCCGGATATGAATTATCTGCAGTAACGATCCATATCTTTCCGGAGGAAGCACGCATCCTGAGATTTGATGCATGAAAATTCCAGTTAATTACCGCCCATTCGCTATCATCGCGACCACCGTTTACTGCATGAAATATTACCTGTGCGCCCATTTTTGATAATTGCTGGCTTAGATGTGAATCATGCAGTGTGGTGCACATTGGATTTGACCACATATCGTTGCAAATAAGTCCGCCGATTGTAACTCCTTCAAACTCGAATGTCCTGAGATGTGAACTTGCAAAATCATTGATTTCACCTGCATCGGGATCGTTGTGGTTTCCACAGAGAAGAATCTTACTGTGGAATCCCAGAAGACCACCCATTTTATCATAAAACCGAACCTGATTATAACACTTCCCATCCGCTTCATAAAAGCAGGTTCCAAGCGCAAGACCGATTTTTGCTTTCCTGGCATACTCCAGGATCTCCTCTAAGCCTTCTTCTGCCTTTTTGCTATCAAAATCAGTAGTATACCCGCTTAAAGAGCCCTCAGGTGTAAGCAGGATATCTGCTCCCTCTTCCCTGGCAAAATCAATGGCCTTTTTGATCGATGCGATATTTGTATCAATGTTATCTGATACAGCAAGTTTTGCGCCTGCAATCCTTAAGGTCCTTTCGGTACCATCTATATCTTCAATCATGAGTGCATGGGCATTGCCCGGGTTAAAAGCTAAATAAGAAATCATCAGAAAAATCAGTAGATAGCGTAAATGGAGTGAGTTTCTATCCTTTATAAATGCGTTGTTTGTTGTTTTAATCATAACAATAAATATTTGATTTGACTTACTATTACCGTACATATCCAGTTTCTTCAGCCGGATAGCCCCATGTCGGTGGTTCAGGCTTGTACTTGCGCGGCTCCTTCCGTGCGCTTTCTAAATAATCTTCAATTGTTTTGACAATTTGGGGGTATTCCGCCGCCAGATCATTTTGTTCACCGATATCATCATCAAGTTTATAGAGTTCAAGAGCTGCACCGGGTTCAAGCCGTACCGCTTTCCAATTGCCCATACGCACGGCCTGCCTTAAATTTTCCGCTCTTCCACCTTCCCAGTAATGGAACTTACGTTCCTCCGCCTGCATACCTGTTTTTTCCTCTCCGAGAAGTACATGCGCAGCAGAAATGCCATCAACTTCGTGTGATATTTCGGCTCCGGCGAGTTCAGCCAATGTTGGCAACACATCCCAATGTGTCCAGATATAATCACTTACCATCTCCGGCTCAATTTTACCTGGCCACCATGCAATCATGGGTACACGGATGCCGCCTTCATACAATTGACCTTTACGGCCACGAAGAGGTCCATTGCCATTAAAAAATTCCAAATCCACACCCCCTCCATTCTGCCCGCCATTATCACTGGTAAAAAAGACAATTGTATTGTCATCAAGCTCAAGCTCTTCGAGCAAACCCATAATTCGACCAATATCCCGGTCCATCCGGGTAATCATGGCAGCAAAAGCAGTTCGTGGATAGGGCTGATCGGCAACATGTTTGCCCTTACTGACAAAAGGAGCAGGTTCCGGAAATTCTCCTTTGTACTCATTAAAGGAGTCATCAGGAACGAGTAGTTCGGTATGCGGTACAGTATAGGGTAGATACAAAAAAAACGATTTATCCTTTTGTGAGCGGATAAAATCCATTGCTCTTTCGGTAATCACATCCTGGGTATATTGTTCGCGCTTATTCCCTTCATTCCCCGGAAGTAGAAATTTCTGATCGTTCTCCCATAAGAAGTAGGGGTAATAATAATGAGCATGAACCTGATGAAGATATCCAAAGAAATCATCAAAACCCTGCCTGTTGGGTACACCCTCAGTTCCTGCATCACCAAGTCCCCACTTGCCGAAAATTCCGGTGACATATCCGGGTTGTTTCAATACCTCCGCTATGGTGATATCCTCTGCTAAGAGAGGGGTTCCACCGCTATTGGAACGAACGGAAGTATGTCCGCTATGCATTCCGGTCATCAAGGTGCTTCTCGAAGGGGCACAAACTGACGCGCCGGAATAAAACTGGGTGAACTTCATCCCTTCGCTTGCAAGATGGTCAATATTCGGAGTATATATTTTTTGCTGTCCATAGCATCCGAGATGGCCATAACCAAGGTCATCAACCATGATAAAAATGATATTGGGCTTCTCAATAGATTTTTCACTATTGATATTACATGATGTTATAAATCCGGTCATAGCCAACATCATCATGCCCCGGGTAATTAATTGAAAAAAATCAAATCGTTTCACAGTAAAGATTTAAGTTGTTAATACTGGTCTTGGTAACTTACTTTTCAAAATCCGTTTCATTCACCCAGCCTGCCATTGCCCGATTTAACTCGCCACTCATATACCGTTCATAGAAATTCCGGGTACGATCATCAGCGTATACATATTCGTCGAAAATGTTTCCATTTCCAGTCATCCGCGGGTCACCCTGCTTTTCTAATTCACTCATTAATTGTTCGTTAAGGCTGCCTTTAATCTTAGAGAATTCTGACTCAAATGCCAGGTTATTGATACAGGCAGGATCTTCTTTAATGTTGAATAACTCCTCACCAGGCCGTTTCCCTAAAGTCAACTGCCAATAGTGCAATGTTTCCGGACTTTTCTTTGCCGCGATGCATTGTGTTTTGGTGGGACCTCCATCGGTGTTCAGATATCCTGTTTCAGGGTCGCAGGCAGGCCAGCGCGAAGGTTCGAAATTTTTGATATATAAATAATCACCCCTAACAATGCCCCTGATCGGATAGCCCCAATCATGAGGCCGACCCACATCATGACGCTCCTTGCCAATCAATATATGATCTCTCTCCTTATCCACACTACCCGACTTCCCTGAAAAAAATATGTCTGTCAGACTTTTCCCGGTTACAGGCTGCATCCCGCTTTCACTCTCCTCTATGTTCGCCAGTTCGAGAAAGGTCGGAGCAAAATCAATAAAACTGACAAAATCATCTACCACTCTCCCCGGCTTATTAATTCCATCCTTCCACATAATAGCCAAAGGCAGATGATTTGAAAATTCATACGCCTGGCTCTTTACCCTCGGGAAGGGCATGCCATTATCTGCCGTAACGATCACCAGGGTATTGTCCAGTTCGCCACTCTCATCCAGCGTCTCCAGCATTTGCCGCAGGTGCATGTCAAAATATTCGATCTCATAGGCATAATCCAGCATATCGGTCCTTACAGTATCGTTATCAGGCCAGAAAGGAAGAACACGATCTATATCCGAGAGACTTTTACCCCCTTTTTTAACACCTGCACCATATTCATATGCCCGGTGGGGTTCAAAACTGCCATACCAGAAACAGAAAGGTTTGTCCGAGGGTCTGGCATCCAGAAAATCACTAAAATTGGCAGAGTAATCAATACCTGAAATAAATTTTGCAGGTGGGGTCATTTTCTTACTATTGAAAGGAATACCGGTTAACCGGCGTGTTTTGCCATCAATTTCACCCGGTCTGCCCGGTGCCCATCCTTTGGCCGTGTAACCGACAAAATATCCGTTATCACCAAGGGTTTCAGCATATGTCCTGAATTTTCCGGGGAAATAACACCAGTGATTAGCGGCTTCCTCTAACTGCCATGAATTCCGTCCGGTTAAAATACAGGCCCGTGAGGGTGAACACTTTGCATTTGGCGTATAGGCATTAGTAAAAAGCAGGCCCTGCTGAGCAATCTCATCAAAT
>JAOZLK010000417.1 GCA_029934875.1 Bacteroidales bacterium
GTATGAATGGGGTGGATGAGCTGGATTTTCGCGACAGAAAGAGTAGTGGATTCGGACAGGTGGTACAATTCAGGCTTACTGAAGGCAGCGGATCGCTTATCTGGGATCTTACAGATCCTTCCTTACCGCTGAGCGTTCCCTACACACAGTCAGGTGATGATGCTGTTTTTACCATGGATGCAGACCTTATCAGGGAGTATGTGGCTTTTAAACCCGGGGGTGAATTCCCAAGTCCACATTACTCCGGAGAGGGACTTGGAGCAATGGAGAATCAGAACCTGCATGGACTGGCTCACCCTGACATGGTGATCATTGCACCGGAAAAATTCAAGGAAGAGGCTGAGAGGCTGGCCATGCACCGGAGAACCAATGATGCTTTGGATGTTGCAGTTGTTCTGCAGCAGCAGGTATTTAATGAATTTTCATCAGGAACACCCGATGTCTCAGCCATCCGTAATTTCATGAAGATGTTTTATGATCGATCGGAGGGCCAGGGAGATTACTGTCGCTACCTGCTGCTTTTCGGCGATGGTTCCTACGACAACCGGACCCATCCCGACAAAGTGGACAATCCCAACCTGATTCTCTCTTACCAGTCCAACAACTCACTCTCTCCTACCCAGTCTTTTGTGTCCGACGACTTCTTTGGACTGCTTGACACCGACGAGTCCTTGTACAACGGGCTCCTTGACATTGGTATTGGACGCCTTCCTGTCTCCACCCAGTTGGAGGCAAAAAATGTGGTGGATAAGATTATCTCCTACAGCGACCTGGCTACCCAGGGCAGCTGGAGGAACCAGATCTCTTTCATAGGAGACGATGAAGATTCCAACATCCATATGCGCCAGGCCGATGAACTGGCCCGCTATGTGAAAGAAAATTATCCCCCTTACAATATTAATAAGATCTACCTGGATGCCTACCCCCAGGTAAAGGGTGCTACCGGATTCCGCTACCCCGACGTGGTACGGGCCATCAACGACCAGGTAAACCGGGGTGCCCTCATTGTTAATTATACGGGGCACGGTGGTCCATCCGGACTTGCACACGAGCAGGTGGTTACCACCAACGACATTAACTCCTGGAGCAACAGTGGAATGCTGCCGCTTTTCATGACTGCCACCTGCGAATTCAGCCGGTATGATGAGTATGACAGCGGACTGGACCTTGAGATAACATCAGCAGGTGAGGACGTAATTCTCAACAACAAGGGAGGGGGCATCGGTCTCTTTACCACCACCCGTTTGGTTTACTCGGGCCCCAACCACGTGCTCAACGAACGCTTTTACGAGGTGGTATTTGAGAAGGATGAAAATGGGCGCAACTACCGCCTGGGAGATATTATCGTTTACAGCAAAAACAACACTGGTGCCGGCGTTAACAAGCGCAATTTCACGCTACTGGGCGATCCCTCCCTCAGGCTTGCCTATCCCGAACACCGGGTGGTTACCGACTCCATCAATGGAATCTCTGTCACCGAACTGGCCGATACCCTTTCAGCCTTCGACTGGGTCAGGGTAAGCGGTCATGTGGAGACACAGGCTGGAGTAGTTATGGAGGATTTCCAGGGAGATGTCTTCCCCATGGTATTTGATAAGGAACGAAAGATTGAGACCCTTTCCAACGACGATACCCCGGCCTGGGAGTTTATGTCCCGAAACAGCATCCTCTACTCTGGTACAAGCACGGTAAAAGATGGTTATTTTTCCTTTGGATTTTATGTTCCAAAGGACATCTCTTATGCCTTTGGCCAGGGTAAGATAAGTTACTACAGCAACGACTCCACACTTGATGCCCATGGCTCATGCGAGGGCTTTGTCGTAGGCGGAATCGGAACTGACAATGTTCTGGATAATGATCCGCCCGAGATCGGGGTCTTTATGAACGACACCTTCTTCAGACAGGGAGGCATTACCGATCCCAAGCCCACCCTGCTGGTGACCGCCAGGGACAACTATGGCATCAATACCACAGGGAACGGCATCGGTCATGACATTACAGCTGTACTGGATAATAACAGGGGCAATGCCCTTATTCTGAATGAATTCTTCACTGCCGGGGCCGATAGTTATAATTCGGGCCTTATACGATATCCTTATTCAAACCTGGAGCCCGGATCCCACGAAATCACTGTTAAAGTATGGGATATTCATAATAACTCGTCCGAAGAAACCCTGGAATTCCTGGTCGTGGATTCGGAAGAAATGATTATCGAGCAGTTGTTCAACTACCCCAACCCCTTCAGCGATCAAACCTGGTTTAACATTGAACACAACAGGCCAGACCGCAGCATGAACCTGAAAATCATCATTTATAACCTTGAAGGTCAGATGGTAAGGATCATTGACGAAGAGGTTTACTCACCGGGTTACAGGCTTGAACCGGTTGAATGGGATGGCGATTCTTCAGGTGGAGCCAAACTTGGTGGAGGGGTCTATATCTACCAGGCCACGCTTACTACAGAACAGGGTGAGACGGCCAGCTCAAGCGGAAAACTTATTCTTTTGAATTAAATTTGATAAAATGACTTAGCCATACATAATAATTCAAGCGTTTATACGTAATGTAATAGGCAGGCAAAAAGTGCTGATAATGACCTCTTTTTGTCGAAATCGTTTTATATTTGCAGACCAAAACTTACATGATGTTAAAAGGATTTAGATTCGGATATATTTTTTTATTGGCCGGATCATTACTGTTTAGCTCCACAAGGCTTTCGGGCCAGATTGAATCGGGTAACCTTGGTGGTGGAGAATTGAATACTATAAAAACCGCGGTTCCCTTTCTGACCATAGCCCCCGACTCAAGGTCAGGAGCCATGGGTGATGTGGGCGTCGCAACCAGTGCTGACGTAAATTCCCAGCACTGGAACATTGGAAAATACGCCTTTCTCGATCAAAAGGGTGGTTTTGCCATTTCATATACCCCCTGGCTCAGAAACCTGATCCCCGACATTAACCTGGCCTACCTGTCAGGATATTATCGCATCGATGACCAACAGGTTATCTCTTCCTCCCTGAGGTATTTCTCCCTGGGTAATATCGTCTTTACCGACATTACCGGGAATGTAACCGGACAATATAATCCCAATGAGTTTGCCTTCGACGCCGGATACTCAAGACTTTTTACCGATTATTTCTCCGGTGGACTTGCCTTCAGGTACATCCGTTCCGACCTCACAGCCGGGCAGAATTCTGCCGATGGCCAGGAAACCAAGGCGGGTACTTCCTTTGCAGCCGACCTGGGTTTCTACTACCAGCGCGATGTCAGGGTAGGCTCCAGTGATGGCGAATGGGCAGCAGGTATTGCCCTTACCAACATGGGTACACCCATCTCTTACACTGCAGATGCTCAGAAGACTCCCATCCCCACGAATTTCAGAATCGGGGGTCGTTTCACCTATGACATCGATGATTATAACAGTATTACGGGATCACTGGAACTGAACAAGTTACTGGTCCCCACCTCTCCGGTAGTTGCAGAGGACACAGCAACCGGCGAAACAGTGGTTGTACGCGGAAAGGAAGATCCGGGATCGGTGGTCAAAGGAATGGTTCAATCGTGGTACGATGCCCCCGGGGTACTTCAATCCGACGGATCCTACAGCGTGGTCCAGGAGGAATTTCATGAAATCGCTTACAGTGCCGGTCTTGAATACTGGTACAGGGAGCAGTTTGCTATTCGTGCAGGCTACTTCCACGAGCATTCCACCAAGGGTAACCGAAAGTATTTTACCATTGGAATCGGCCTCCAACTAAACGTATTCGGACTGGATTTCTCCTACCTGATACCCTCAAACGGACAGAACAGTCCACTTGCAAATACACTGAGGTTCACCCTCGGGTTTAATCTCTAAACATTATATGGGATTCCGCATCGGCCAAGGATACGATGTGCACCGGCTCGAGCCGGGACTACCCTTCTGGCTTGGCGGCGTTGAAATTCCACATGAAAAAGGCGCATTGGGTCATTCCGATGCCGATGTGCTGATTCATGCTATATGCGATGCCCTGTTGGGAGCAGCTGCCCTTGGAGACATCGGCACCCATTTCCCCGATACCGATCCTGCTTATAAGGGCATTGCCAGCACCCTGCTCTTAAAACAAACAGGCGCGCTCCTGAGGGAGAAGGGTTTCTCTGTAAGCAATATTGATTCCACAGTCTGCCTTCAGCTTCCAAAAATCAAGCCTTATATTCCCCGTATGCGAGAGGAAATTGCGCGTTGCCTTCAGATTGAGGTGTCGGCTGTATCCGTGAAAGCAACCACCGAAGAGAAGCTGGGTTTCACAGGGCGCGAAGAAGGCGTCTCCGCCCATGCGGTAGCATTGATCCAATAAAACATTATCTTTGTTGCTGTTACTATAATAACACTGCCACTTGAAAAACTCCAAAACAGTTGTACTTGGCGCAAGTCCAAACCCGGTGCGCTTCTCCTACAAAGCAGTAAAAAGCCTTATGAGGTACGAGATAGAGGTGGTTCCGGTGGGATTCCGCAGTGGAGATGTTGAAGATCTGGAAATACTGGTGGGAACCCCTCATATTGAAGATGTACACACGGTATCACTTTACATCGGTTCTTCCCGGCAGGACGAATTCGTGGACTACATTCTATCCCTGAAACCAGAGCGGGTCATTTTCAATCCCGGTACCGTAAATCCGGGGTTTATGGGTAAATTAAAACAAGCGGGGATCGAACCGGTGAGTGAATGCATGCTGGTTATG
>JAOZLK010000418.1 GCA_029934875.1 Bacteroidales bacterium
CTTGATCTCTCACTCAGGCAGGGGAGCGAAACAATTATGCTACCCCATTCGCAGAGCCAGCTATCCGAATTATTTGGTGTAACCCGTCCATCCATCGGGAGGGCCATGGGGGAGATGAACCATGCCGGCCTGATCCGTACTGAGGGAAAGCAGGTCACAATATTGGAGAAACAGGGGCTCTTATTTCAGTTAAAATAATACAGTATACAGGGGATAGTACCCAGTACTCAGTACTTTTGACTGAGAACTGTGTACTTAGAACTGTGTACTGTGGATGTTCCACTTCTTAAAGAGCCATTGGATAAGCCTGAGGTCATACTGCCTGTCGGCTACTTCGTAAGCATCGAGGATATCCTGGCAGGGCTGCAGAAACTCCTCAGGGCCCTCTCCAATTACGTCGATGCAATTCAGGGCACAGGTCCTGGCCATGGGCTGGTCACATGCCAGAACCCTCTTCAGGGCTTCCCGTGCAAGACCCTTTTCATTCAGTATATAAAGTAATTCTGCCGCGGCCACACTTACATTCCAGGAGGAATCGAAAGCAGCCTCTTTCACCTGTTCGAGACCTGCCTGGGCCTTGTTCCCAAGGATCAACATTCCCTGTGCACCCCAGTAACGGATAGCGCTGTCGTCATTTTCCAACATGGCAATGAGACGTCCAAGGTTTGCCGGGTCAGCTTCCGAAGCCAGGAAAGCTGCCTGCTGGATCTCTTTGTAAGGAACCTTACCGCTTCTCATGTAATCGTAGGCCGGATCGCTGCCAGTCCTGATAATGCGGTCAGCTTCAGGAATAAACCCGGCATCCATGATCTCTTCGGCTTTATCCATCATTACCCTTCGCATCTCTGCCAGTCGGGTGGCATATGCCGGATCATTTGCCAGGTTATTCACCTCCCATGGGTCGTTTTCGGTATCGAAAAGCTCCTCAACTGGTTTTGTGTTCCAGAAGCGGGACTGGATCTCGTTGCACTCCCCGGCAAGATATGCTCTTTCCCACGAACGCATGGAGGGAGCCTTCCAGAGATAATTCAGGTGCTGCATCCAGATGCGATTTGGATTAAAGTAACGGGTGTACCTGTATTTCCCATCCACAACTGATCGTGCCAAGTCATATCGTTCGTCCATCCGGTCCCTGAACATATAGATATGATCCGCTTCCTCTCCTTTATAAGTTCCCAGGAACGCGCTTCCCTGCATGTATGAAGGAGCCGGGGTCCCTGTAAGGCTCAGCAGGGTAGGAGCCATGTCCACGAAACTTACCAGTTGTGGGATCTTTGATCCTCTCTTTGGTGCGGGAAACAGCTTTTTATACTTGTCTGGGATTCGTATTATCAGGGGAACATGGGTGCCTGTTTCATAGAGGTATCTTTTGCTTCTGCCCAGGACCCCGCCATGATCACTGTAATAGAAAACTATCGTATTCTCTGCCAGGCCGGCGTCGTCAAGTTCAGCCAACAATTCACCCACTTTTGTATCAAGGTCTTCCACTTTATCATAATACTGTGCCCAGTCGTGCCTCATCTCCGGTGTGTCGGGATGGTAGGGCGGGAGATTTACCTCTTCGGGCCGATGCCTTAAAAGGGAGTCGGGAGTCGATTTGTGGATTGAGCTTTCGTGACTGATGGTCAGGTTGAAAATTGCAAAGAATGGCTGTCCTTCAGCCCTGTTGCGGTAATGTGCATCCCTTCCGCATTCGTTCCATATCTCGTCCAGGTTTACATTGGCATAATTGTAATCGGTTTTGGAAGTATTGGTACAGTAGTAAGCCTTTTCCAAGAGGAATTCGGTATAAGGCCTGACCGTTTCTGATTTGGGATACCTGCTTCGCATTTGCTCATTCCCATTGGAGCATGCATAAACTCCGGTGAGAAGGGTATTGCGTGCAGGGGCACAAACAGGGGCGTTAGCGTAGGCCTTTGTGTACAGAAAACCTTCAGTGGCCAGCAGGTCCAGATTGGGGGTGGTGGCGAAGGTATCGCCATAGCAGCCCAGTAGCGGGCTGTTATCTTCACTGGTGATCCAGATTATATTGGGTAACTCAGGACTTTTGTTGCATCCGGAAATGCCCATTGCGATTAGTAATACTGTAAGGAGGAGGAAATGTTTCATGTGACGAAATTAACAATTCAGAAGCGTCCGGGCAACTATGGAGGGAAAGTATTGTCATTAATATTACTTGCCCCCGGCACCTTTCAAAGCAGTACCTGTCGTCAAAGCAGTGCATGGCCTCAAGGAGGGTTCGGGGGCATTTTTCTTCTATCTTTGGAGTATGATACGGAAAAAGATCGATACCAGGAACTGGAAGCGAAAAGAGATCTATGAATTCTTCAAGGATTATGAAGAGCCTTATTATGGCATTACTGTGGAGCTGGAATGTACCGGAGCCCTGAATTTTGCAAGGGAAAAGGGCATATCTTTTTTTCTTTATTACCTCTACCTCACCCTGAAGGCTGTAAACCAGACTGAGGCTTTTAAATACCGTATGGAAGGGGATGATGTGTTCCTCTATGACGTGATTGATGGATCAGCAACAATCGACAGGGATGATGGGACTTTCGGGTTCTCACACATACCTTATTTTGAAGATCTGGATCTTTTTATGGAAAGGGCCACCGAGGAGGTGATCGATGTTAGGACTTCAAATCGGCTGATTCGAAGTGAAATAGGGGAGAATGTAATCCATTTCTCTGCCCTGCCCTGGATTGGATTTTTACATGTAAGTCATCCCCGGCGTTATGCCCGGAGAGATTCCATTCCCAAAATCACCATTGGTAAATATCGCAAAGACGGAGAGAAGTATATGATCCCCGTTTCGGTGCATGTGAATCACGCTGTGGCCGACGGATTACATGTTGGGATGTTTTTTGATACCTTGCAGGAACTATTCTCAAGCAGCTGAGAAACGCTCCATTAGTTCTTCCTTAAGGGCCGGACTGACCGGTAAAAATTCCGAGGCGATCCTGACCATATTTCCTTCAATAAAACTGATCTTCCCCAGGTTGACCACCCACGATTTATGTATCCTCATGAAGCGATCTTCCGGGAGCGACTCCATGAAATTCTTAATGGTGTCGTGAACCATCAGCTTCATGTTTTCCATATGAATCCGTATGTAATCGCCCTGGCCTTCAATATATAGAATACTGGCTGGCTCAAGTGCAAAAAGCTTCTTATCTGCCTTCACAAGAATCTTTTGAGTAGGGAAACCGCTTTCATTTTCAGAGGATAATTTTACCAGTGCCTTATTTGCTGCTTTCAGGAAACGCTCAAATGAATAAGGCTTAACCAGGTAGTCCAGGGCATTAAGTTCAAAACCTTCCACGGCAAACTCCGGGTAAGCGGTGGTAAAAATGATCAGGGGTGCAGAGCTCAGCGATCGGGCCAGGGAGATGCCCGTTAGTCCCGGCATATTGATATCCAGGAAGATGAGATCTACGGGATGCTGTATAAGCTGGTGGGTGGCCTCAAATCCATCAGAACATTCGGCCACAAGATCCAGGTCCTTTACCTCTGCAATATACTTGCGCAGGATATCCCTGGAGAGAGGTTCGTCATCTACGATCATGCAAGTGGCCATGGCTAGAGATTTAATTTCAGTTTTAAATTTACAATAAATGTCCGCTTCTCCTTTTTAATATCCAGTATATGCCTCTCAGGATAGAGCAGCTCAAGCCTTTGTCTTGTATTCTCAATACCAATCCCTTTTCTTTTTTCCAGGTTAAGAGGATCAATGGTCCCGGTGGAATTCGAGAGCCTGAATTCCAGGTCCGGCGCTTTGATGTTTAAATCAATGCGGATGTAGGCAGAGCCTCCTCCACCCTGTAGTCCGTGCTTAAAGCTGTTTTCAACGAAAGGGATCAATAACATGGGGGCAATTTGCAGATCTTCTGCATCACCATTGATCATCAATTCAATATCCGCCCTTGCCGGATCCACCCTGTAGCGGTGCATCTCCACATAATCTTTGATCAGCTGAATCTCCTTCTGAAGGCTGATTTCAGGATTTTCGCTTTCGTAAAGGGTGTACTTCAGGATTTCAGAAAGCTGCAGAATCACCTCCGGAGTATGTTCCGATTTTTCGAGCGATAGTGCATAAATAGTCTGGAGGCTATTTAAAAGGAAGTGAGGATTAATCTGGGATTGAAGAGATTTCAGCTGGTGACTGGTGGTCATTCTTTCCACCCTCAGCAGCGTAAACCAGCTGCGTGAAAGCTTCAGCAATGTGGTTAGCAGCAGGATGCTCCCGGAATAGATCATCAGCTGACCGACACTGTAGTAGGAAATGAAGTAGTAGTTAGGCAGAACCAGATCGATCCACCTGTCAAAAAGGACATAAAGGAAAAGCGCACTTCCGGCCAGGAGCGCCGATAAAAACAGGATGTAGAACAGGTATCTCTCCTTTCGCAGGTAGCGGGGAATGAAATAGTACAGGTTCAGGTAAGTAAACAGGGCAAGTGAGGATAGGAAAATACCCGTATAAATGAGATCGATTTTCTCAATGGTGCCGGATGTTTTGAAAATATTGGCCAGAACTATAAAAGCCAGAATCCAGAAAACCAGGTGTTGCCACCATCTCTTTCTGAAAATCATTGCTTCAGTGAATCGGGATCTCCTTCTATTTTTTTTTTTGCCACCAGTCATGTTCGTACGAAATTTAAGAATTTCATAAGCCGGCACAACTTTTTTCGGTCAAAACAGTACTTTGTTCGGTGAATATGCAC
>JAOZLK010000419.1 GCA_029934875.1 Bacteroidales bacterium
TCCATATCTTCCTGGTTCGGGTTGTAAGTCAGCATACATATATCGACACTATTTGGAATGCCATCTTTATCGGAATCGATCGTTGGATCCTCAAGCGCCTCTTCAACCGACGGAATTGTAAATGACCATGAGATCGGATTTGCCACATTACCATAAATGTCGCTTACATTGGATATGCTTACCTCCAGTTGATCACCATCATTAAGTCCGCTTACAGAAGGAAGCAGCACAACCTTTGTTTCGGCACATCCGAATTCAAAATCGATGGCAGAACCTGTTCCGTTGTTTATAATACTGATATCTCCAATATTCAGGGGTTTGATGGGTTCGTTAAAGCTTGTGGAAATATCGTCTCCAAAGTTCATCACTCCTCCATTATATGGTTTGTTAAAGAGTACTACCGGAGCAGTCCGGTCCACCGTTACCTCGATGATCTCCGATTCAATTGCGTCGCTCGAACACATGGCCACAGCCTCCAGATAGTAGACAGCATCCACCTGTGCCTCAAAGGAAACATCAACATCGCACTCTGTTTCACCAATATCTGAACCAGCCAGAATCTGCAGGGTTGTCCAGTCCTGACTCAGGGTCGATACCCTCATGTTGATAGAATTCAGTTTATCCTTGGTATATCCCGAAATCTTAACCGGGACACTATTCCCAGAATTCTGTGTAATGGTGTTGACCATGTTATCGGCTGTCAGCGAAATTCCTCCGCAATCTGTCTCAAATATTGCATTCAGGAGAACAGCATCTTCAATGCTTCCATCGCATGTCGATCTTAAGGTAAATTTCAAATCCCTGAAGACAGAGCTATAGGGGCCCTTCTTCACTGTGATTGTTGCTTGTACCGATCCTCCCGCAGGAATATGGTAAGGAGTGGGAACATTGCCCACAACCGGACTGCCGCCAATGGTGATGTAAGCTCCACTGGGATTGCTTGTGGGATCAAAAACCAGTTCATAGGTATTGTCCTCATCACTCTCACTGGTATTGGCCAGCTGAAGTCTGAAGATCGCCTCACCTGCCGGATCATCAACAGTTACTGAATAGCTATCCGCCCTTAACTGAACACCTTCTCTCGGTTGGGTCCCTGCTTCCCATGGACAACTCGTTGTTGCTGCCTTCAGGAAAAATGCTGGCGTACCATATACTTTATCTCTCAGGATATCTACACTCATATAATCACCTATATCATCATCGGCTAGTGTATAACCCGTCGTATGCTTAGTGGATACACCCCCACTGGTACTGCTGCCCATCTCAAATTTGAAAGAATTTTCATATCCAACTTCAAATCCGGTCCCGGATTCTTCCAACCCGAATGCAACTTTAAAATCTGTTCCCAGGCTTAAGCTGGTTGTGATTGTCTGGGTAAAAGAGACGGAAGATTCTATGGAAGAACTGAATTCTGACCCTCCACCGATAGAAATATTCTCAACAAAATCTGCCTCGCTTATATTCTTATGATTGTTCTCAACTACCTGACTCCATTCACGGATCTGTTTATCGTACACCAGGGCAGAATCATTGCCTGCAGCCTTATACAGATCTCTGATGGTCTCCAGTTGAGGGGTCAGTACATCAGTAATGTGGCTTTCAGTATACATGAAAGTGGTTGCAAAACCATCAGGCTCCATGGCCAGGCTAACTGTTTTCTCTGCCTCACAGGTCTCATAATTATAATCAATGATATCGGTTAAGGCGTAAATCAGATTCAACGCCCCGCCAAAATAGACGTCTCCATCATCCCCTGTGAGATCATCATTCCCTGAAGTAGAGAATCTCCGCGTGGTGGTTACCGAGGTTTCAAGTTTAGATTCTGTGTTAATTCCCATATCAATAGAGAAACCCCGCTCGGTGGACAGTCCCGATTCTGTCTCTGACAAAACAAACTGCCCTTTAATAAGCTTAATTCCTACTTTGACAGAACCGTAAATCCGGTTTTCCAAAGTTGTAGCCATACTGATTCCCAGGCCGAAGGTTAATGAAGTGCTCTCCTCCATATAACTGGAGCTTCCATCACCAGGAGGATCATGAAGTATCAAAAACGGAAGTGAAGGCGATACTGTTGTAAAGGTAGAGCTGCGGGGCTTGTGGCCAACAACGAGCACATTGTAATTAACCGTATCGCTGTAATTGCCAACATAGGCTGTTGCTATGAAGGAGTTCAGATAGGGCTCTATGATATTGGGTACCCCGATTTTTATGCGTATGGTATCAATGGCTCCCCCGCTGAACGAAATGGTATCCACCTCCAGGTTATCACCTGTAATATCCTGTTCAATGACAATGTATCCACTTTCAGCATGACAACTGGAACCGTTAAATAATTCATTTACCGTCATTACAACCTGGTACTCCCTGTTCTGCTCCAGAATGACCTGTTCAGATCCGCAGGTTTCACTCCTGCCCAATATACTTACATTGAGTGCAGGCTGGAGACGGTAGGTAAAATCGTGAGTCGCCACCCTGATCTGTTTCGTACTGTCGTATTGTGCTACTGTCTCCAGGTCAATGGACATAACTGGCACAAAGTAATCCTCAACATCACCGGAAGCTACCACCCCTTCATCGGCAGAAGAAAAGCTTAATACCTCAATATTGTATTCCCCTGGAGGCAGTTTCACTTCATAATAGCCTGTATCGCTTGTTGTAAAAGTTGTGTCGATACACGCCCCGTTTGTAAAGAACCTTAGCTGGGCCGTACCGATATAGGTATTGCAACTGGCAGAGAAATAGCCATTGACCATATACAATGTGGTATCCTCGAAATCGATCCCGGTGATGTTATCAAGTATTGGGATCTGTTCATACGACTCAGGGTCAAAATGATGGCCATCCCGTTTCGGAGTGATGGTATGGTCCCCCGGCTGACTCACAATTGCAGTGTAGCTGCCATTGGCATTAGTGATGTATCCGCGGTCTATTCCGTTTACCAATATGGATATCCCTTTTGCCGGGCATCCATTATACATGATGGTTCCTTTTACCGACAGCGCCGTGGTATCCTTGAAATTTACGGCTGATTGCTCGGGATAGCTGGCCGATAAGGTTTTGGTCAGTGTATCCGGATCAAACATATGATTGGCAAACTGAGGGGTCACAATAAATTCGGCCCCGTCAGCGCCATAATAAATTGTCTCGTTGGAGTAGCTGCCATCATCGTGGGCTGTAATGGCAAAGAAAACCTTTTGAACCGTATCACCGGACAGGTTGGTTCGTTCAATTTTAATGGTAACGCCACCAATGGGATCTCCATAGGGTGTGGTCACCGATCCGCTGATTTTTCCGTTGGGCCTTGATCGACCAATGGCATAACCCTTTTGCGAAACATCATCTATTGCCTCAATTGAATAGGTCATATACAAGCCGGGAGTGAGTCCCTGATCATCGATATAAGAGGCAATGCTACTCCCCACCTGGTCCAGGTCAATTCCGTTTCTGGATATTTTATAATCGGTTGTCAGATCGGCAGGTTTATCCCAGCGTACTACAACCCTGCCTACTTCATCATCTGTTGCGGACAGATCAAAGCCAAATGTATTCCCGGAAATAGTGGTTGCTTGTGAAACCCTGTTGGTTTCTTTTAGTTTGGTTGTCACAGTATAAGTGTGGCTCTCATTATACCCAAGCCCCGTCACTGTATATTCAAACTGACCCTCATCGTTATCAGTACCCTGTACAGTGGCTATATAAGTTCCACCTTCGCGGATCTCATATTCAATTTGGGTACCTGCATAAGATGTAGCCCCTCTCCAGGCCAATGTGATCTTGTCCACTTTATCGCTTGAAGCCGATTGCCCTCGTGGAGCACCCAGCATGGGGGCCGTAAAGTTAAACCGGAAATTGGGTCCCCAGGGGGTAATTCCACCCACCCATGGTGTTGAGTGCACTGAATTTGTTCCTGCTCTTCCCAGGTAATATATTGTATAATCTACAGTCCCGGTGGTCCATACTCTATATTTAAAATCCTGGTGGTACTCCGTATCCAGGTTGAAATGATATACGAGATCAGTATAATTAAAGGGCCACCATCCAAGATTCATCCCTGACATCCGGATTTTAACATAAGTTTCACTGGTTTCCAGTAACTGGTAAGTCTCAGCCTTCAGTACTTGCTGAAAGCTCATGGATATGAGTGCCAGCATAAGAATTACAGTTTTTGCTTTGCCTGCGTTTCCATTGAAAAAAGTTCCAATAGAGAAATGTGGAGTTGATTGTTTGGATGAAGTCATAAAAGGGTGGATTGTTGTTTGGGTAGACAACATAAATATCTCTTTTTTGAATATAATCCTTCAAAATACAATAATCATAGGTGCAAAATACAAATTTGAGATGGATGTAATCAACATCTAATTCTATTAGTGCCGTATATGTATTAGAGGTAAATGATAAGAACAGAGTATTGATAGAATATACTAAATTGGATTATTTTGTGCGTTTGTACCATTTGGTACATAGGAGACATTATAGTGATCATCAGAAGAAGTATTTCGACCTTGTAGATCAGAATGATCAAGTAATTGTCCAGCTTGGCAAGTATTGAGCATATGTGCTTGTTCCTGTAAACGATGTGGATCAGCTTATCAGTCAATGAGGAGTTGATTCAAACGGTTCAAGAAGCCGAAGCTGAGCTTTCTTATGGTAAAAACCGGATGGTAAAACCGGATCGTCTATAAGGTCTATAAAGATAAAAGCAGCTACCCAAACTGCAT
>JAOZLK010000420.1 GCA_029934875.1 Bacteroidales bacterium
CTCCCTGCCCAGGCTCCTGTTATCAAATAAATATTGTAGCGTTTCTTTCATCTTTCCTGCTTAGCTATTTACCCAATTTAGAATCATCTTCCCACCAAACTCGGTCAAAACCGATTCAGGATGAAACTGTACCCCACGCACATCATGCTCTTTGTGCCTGAGGGCCATAATATATCCTTCGTCATTTTCAATGGTAACTTCCAGGGCATCAGGGAGTGTATCCGGTTCAACCACCCATGAATGGTATCGTCCGGCATCAAAATCCACTGGAATACCCTCCATCAGGTAATCACCGGGTAGCACCTGGGTCATTTGCCCCAGCACACCATGATAAACCCTGGTGAGGTTCACAATAGACCCACCATATGCCTCCGCGATAGCCTGGTGGCCAAGGCAGACGCCCAGGATGCTTTTTGTGGAACCGTATCGCCTGATCAGATCAAGGGTGATTCCGGCCTCAGTGGGTATTCCAGGACCCGGACTGATAAGGATCTTATCAAAAGCATCTACCTCATCCAGAGAAATTTTATCGTTCCTGCAGACATCCACAGGCTTCTTAATCACCCTCTCGATGTACTGGACAAGGTTGTAAGTGAAAGAATCATAATTATCAATAACCAGTATTTTCATAAGAGTACTATTTATCATGGTTGAGGCTCTGGGCCATCTTAATGGCCGATTTTAAAGCGGCCAGTTTATTATTCACCTCCTGCAATTCCCCCTCTTCGGTCGACTCGGATACCACACCTGCTCCAGCCTGGTAGTAGAGGATATGATCGCGGGAAAGGAAAGACCGGATCATGATGGCATGATTGATATCCCCATTAAACCCGAGAAATCCAATGGTACCCCCATAAAAACCCCTCCTCTTTCCCTCGTAGCGGTCAATAAGTTCCATGGCCTTGTACTTGGGAGCTCCTGAAAGAGTTCCTGCAGGAAAAGACTCGGCCATGATCCGTATGGTATCGGCATCATCCTGAAGTGTTCCGGAGACCTTTGAAACCATATGAATCACATGGGAATAAAACTGGATTTCACGATAGAATTCAACACTCACCTTACTGGTAGTCCGGCTCAGATCATTTCGGGCCAGGTCCACCAGCATCACATGCTCGGCATTCTCTTTATCATCGGCTGCAAGCTTTATGGCCAACTCCTGGTCTTCCCTGTCATTCCCTGTTCTCCTGAAGGTGCCCGCAATTGGATTGATGGTTGCCTTCCCGTCCTTCACCTCAATCTGTGCTTCAGGCGATGAGCCAAAAAGACGGTAACTCCCGTAGTCGAAATAGAAAAGGTAGGGTGATGGATTGATGGATCGCAAGGCGCGGTAGACATTGAATTCATCCCCGGTGAAGGATTGAGAAAACTGCCTGGATAGGACAATCTGAAACACATCTCCCCTGAAGCAGTGTTCCTTACCACGGCTTACCATGGAGCGAAAATCATCATCACTCAGGTTGGACTGCTCTTCTCCACTTAGGTCAAAGCGGTAAGTGGCTATGTTCCGGTTATGCAACAGGGAGCTAACATGATCTATTTCACTTTCACCACCATTGACAATGTTCTCAAAAAGGGTCAGTTCATTGGAGAAATGGTTTATGGCCAGTACAAACCTGAAGAAATTATACCGGACCTCGGGAATCTCTTCTTTTTCTGCTTGTGGCGATTTAAGAGTAATATCCTCAAAATACTGTACGGCATCATAGCTTGAGTATCCAAATACGCCGTCCACCATCATATCTTCCGGTGCCGAACTGATCTCAAATGAAGAGATAAACTGGTTCAGCTGTTCCACCACACCCTTTTCGGGGGTAATTGGCGTTTGTGCACTTCCGATACCCGGCAATGAGGTATGGCAAATCCCATGAAGAACCAAGAGCTCGGCCACCGGATCCATGCAGATAAAGGAGAAAGAATTTTCCTTACTGTGATAATCGGAGCTCTCCAGAAGCAGGGCGTTTGGATATATATCTCTTATTTTCAAGTATATGCTGACCGGCGTAATAATATCAGCTAGGATTTTTCGGGATTCAACCCTGACGGCTGTTTTATTCATTTTTCAATTTTTTTACCATAAAAAAAGGCTCCCACCGAAGTGGAAGCCCTGAATATTGTATTGCACAATGAGGGGCTAAGCTACACTCCGTTTTGTCGGGAATAGATTTGCCACCACCAATATGTGCGATTATTTGTCATGTGTTTTGTTTTACAGGGATCAAATTAAAAGAAAGATTTCTATTAATCCAAATTTCATTACTTTGGTGAAGTATTTTTAGAGAGTATCTTATGGCAAGAAAGTACTTCAGGAACATCGCTCTGTTTTTCATCATCTGGGT
The DNA here is from genome assembly GCA_029934875.1 of Bacteroidales bacterium. GTDB lineage: Bacteria > Bacteroidota > Bacteroidia > Bacteroidales. The sequence goes on from JAOZLK010000420.1 coordinate 2,337, forward strand.
GATAGTCATGGTCATATACTCCATTAGCGGAAAGGTGACTGACCTGGAATATTTATGGAAGTTTTTTCTGCTTCCCGCCCTGTTTCTGTCATTTCTCGCAGCCCTTGCCACCACCCTTGAATATCTGTTTAAAGTCAGGAAAGGCATTAATTGGATCTTTCTTCTTGCTGCCGTGGGAGTTGACCAGGCAATCAAAGCCTACCTTTTCTCACTTGACTGGGCGTCCATCTCCATCCCCCTCATCGAACCGGTTTTCTATATCGAACCCACCCATAACACACTGGGTTCTTACCTGTGGGTTCTGCTGGGATTGAAAGAGGGATCCCACCTTCTGAATATTATCCTGTTCAGCTTGATTGGTGTACTTTTCATTGAAATCTGGCGATTTTACGTGGCCAGGAAAAGAAACTCTTTCTGGATCAATGGATTTATCCATCTCTTCCTTGCAGGACTGGCTGCCAACCTGATCGACAATGCCTTCTGGGGAGGATCTCTTGATTACATCACCATTAAGCCCTTTTACACCTTCGATTTGAAGGATCTTTATATCACCCTTTGCGAGCTTTTCCTGATCACCGAACTCATCGACAACCGTCTGCTGAAGCGTTTCCTGAATATGCCCAAGGACGATAGCAAACGGATCAACAAGGATTTCATCTCATTCGTAAAAAGAGATTTCAGGATCGGTAAGTAGCCCGGAAGCTTGAAGCTCCTCCATCAATAAAGAACATCTTTTCATATCCTCCACCATTGATGTGGCCGAGATGGTAGCACCCGAAATGGAGTCAACATCCTTTCCTAAGAAGAGCTCTTCTCCCTGGTATCCCCTGAACTGTTTGAGCCAGCCCTTGCTGCATATGCCTGCCCCATGTGATGAACGGTAGGTAGTGACCAGAACTCCCATTACGCTTAGATCCATTGCATAAATAATTGAATAGTCAAAATAATCATACCGCCCCCTGGCACTGGTGGAAAAAACATAAGCCTGTATATCTTCAGAATGTTCAATTGCATATGCCCGATCCCCTTCCCTTATCAATGCTGAGGGGCTTTGTCCATCAGTTATCAGTCCAATTTCCCTGGATTGAGTATCTGCATCAAAGAGTTTGTCCACCTCTTTCTGAACCTTCTTATTCATGTCAGGCGGACTCCCGGCATAAAGATCAGGAAAGAGTAAAAGAAGCAGAATTACTGCCTGGCCCATCCTAATAATACTCACTAAAACCATACCGCCACTCCTGCATTAAATTGTTGTTTGGAATCATCAGATGCCTCGTTTTTAAATACCTGGTAATCGACTTTTAGCATGGCACCCCGGGCCAGTTTCCATCCGAGGCCAATGGTAATATCGGTGCGATCAAAGGCTGGATCAAGGGTGGTACCCTGCTCCACGGATGCATGGGTGTTATACCGTTCAAACCTGATGAAGGGAATCAGCTCAGTTTCAGTGCTCTCCAGGGAATGAAAAACATTGTATGCCACTTCACCATACCAACCGGCCATGGCACTGCCCAGGTCACTCCCTGAGAATTCGTTGTACTGGAGCGAATTTGAGACGACCCCGTAATTGAACTGCCCCCTCAGGCTCAGACCTCCCAGTGTATAGCGGGCATCCACACCAAGCATATTCAGTCCCACCACAGATGAATCCGCAACAGCAATGGCTGCCTCATCACCTTTATCTATCCCCTTATAGAGTGTCGACTGACTTTTTCCTCCATAGCCGGAAAGTCCCAGTTGAAGTCCCTTGATTCCAAAATAATTGACCTTGAATGTAAGGTTGGGAGTATTTATAAATGACTCAGCACCCTTTTGCCTGCCTTTTCTGAATCCATTGGATCCACTGAGATTAGGATCTCCGTCATAACCATTAAATCCATTCATCACATACAACTGGTAAGAAAGAGAGGCTGATGGAAATACACCTGTAAATCCGGCACCTATTTCCCGCCATGTGGTGGGAACAATATATTTGTCCAGGTTGGGACGCTCAACTCCATTAAAGGTTGAAGGTTCATGGTACTCATTAATAATACCCATGGGAACAAGCATCAGGCCAGCCCTTAATTTTAACCAGGGCGTTATCTCGTGCTGCAGGAATGCCTGTTCGACGAATACCTCCTTCACATGCTCAAACTCAATCTCGGTAATAAACTGGGTTTTTGGGGAAAACTTATATCCAAACATCAGAACGAGCCTGTGAACATCCAGATTTCCCTGCTGATAGGTCCCTCCCCCAAGGGGCTGGTTATAATCAATCTGACCATAGCCCCCTATGGTTAGCCGGTCTTCATCCTGCATCATCCTTCCAGCAGTATTCGTAATTTCCTGTCCAAACCCTGCCATCG
>JAOZLK010000421.1:0-3865 GCA_029934875.1 Bacteroidales bacterium
GGCACTGTAATCCATTACAGTTTCATCCCAGTCCTTATTCCCCATGTACTCCCACTGCTTCGGTCTTTTTGGATTAATCCTTACCCCCTCGGTCCCATCAGGGTTATCGGAACGCTCCTTGGCCCATGCATAAGTTTCATCGCTATATACGGAATATGTCCAGGGTGTATTATCAACCGCCACCTGGTACAAACGTGTATAAATGTAGGGATCGAGAGTTTTTTCCGGGATCCAGGTGGGTGTTGCCCAAGACAGATTATTGCTATAGTTTACATTAAAGCCACTTTGAGACCCTTTCCTGGTTGTAATCAAAATCACTCCAAAGGCAGCACGGGCCCCGTAAATAGCGGCCGATGATGCGTCTTTCAGCACACTGATATCGGAGACATCCTGTGGATTCAGACTATTTAACTCCCACGATTCGGAAGGGACACCATCAATAAGAATCAAAGGATCACCCCCGTTAATGGATGTGACTCCCCTAATATTGATCCTGGCCTCCTCGCCCGGTTCCCCGCTCATGAAATCAATATTTAAACCGGGTGAAAGACCCTGCAAACCCTGGGTAAGGTTCATCACTGGACGACTTTTAAATTCATCCATCGGAATAACGTCAACAGCACCTGAAAGATTGACCTTTTTCTGCACGCCATAACCCACAACCACTGCTTCCTCTATCCCTAAAAAATCAGGTTCCATGGCAAGGTTGATGACAGTCTGATCACCCACAGGAAATTCCTGGGTCAGCATCCCAACGTAGGTAAATACAAGGGTCGCATTGTCAGGGATATCTTCCAGGGAAAAATTCCCATCCGCATTGGTGATGGTCCCTATGCTTGTCCCTTTAACTGCAACAGATACACCTTGTAAGGAAGCTCCATTCGCTTCCACCACGGTACCGGTAACAGTCCTGACCTGGATGGAGGCCTTCACCTCTGCCAGGTATTCCTTTGGGGACAGTACGATCTGCCTGTCCATCACCACATACTCGGTCGTGGTCCCTGCGAAGATCTCATCCAGAACATCATTTACCTTCTTATCCTTCATCTCCACGGTGACCTCCCGGTCGGTATCAACCAGCTTCTGGTTGAATAAAAAGTAAAACTCACTCTGGTTTTCTATTTCTGCAAGGACTTCTCCCACACTGGTCTCACCAAGATCCAGAGTCAGTTCGGTTTCCTGGGAATAAGCATTGGCAGCGAAAACATACGATGTACTTACCAGGAGAAGAATTGTGCTTAGTTTCATAATCCGAAAGGTTTTAAGCAAGCAGTGCTTTTGATACCACACATGCAAGCCCGTTCTACATTTTTTCATAGTTTTGTTTAGTTTTAGCGTTTATATAAATAATCTGCCAAAGGTTCTGAAAGTAAGCGTTGAAGCTTAATACTTCGGGAAAGTGTTGTCGCACTTTCCCGATTTTTTTTTTGTAGTTATTTCTTTTCAGCTGTAGTGCCGGGCCACAAAAGAATACGGCAACGATTATACTAATATATAGCATCCTTGAAGCTTTTCCCCCTATGCGGATGAATAATTTTATCAGGAAAGTTTGGAACCTGAAACTGGGGGTAATGCCCGCTCCCGGGCTATATATACAATAGCCTTATCCATACCGATATGAGTAATAATGATCCCAGGCTCCGGCCTAAACGGGTACTGAGTAGTGGTTTTACCCTGGCTGTCACCATCGGGGGCATCATTGGCCTTGGCATTCTGCGCACTCCAGGAGAGGTGGCCGCCCTCGCCCCCAGACCATTGTTGTTTGTTTCCCTGTGGCTGCTGGGCGGACTATTTGCCCTGCTGAGCACCATTGTGGCAGCCGAGCTGATAGCCATGACGCCCCGATCGGGTGGAACATATTCCCTGGTACGGCGTGCCTACGGTCCATTTCCTGGTTTTGTCATTGGCTGGGTCGACTGGTTGAGTTTTGTTGCAGATATTGCCCTGAAGGCTGTTGTGGTTACTGAATTTGCCACCCTTCTTGTCCCTTCAATAGAAGCATGGCAATTGCCGCTGGCCATTTCAATCTCCACCGTATTTGCGGCCCTGCAATTGTTAAGCATAAGCCTGGGTGCAAAAATACAACAAATTGCTGCTGCGGCCATGGCCGTGATCGTCATTGGATTCACCCTTGCACTGGTATTTGCCCCTCCGGTATCAGGCACTGTGGCTGATGCCATTCCACGGGCCGACAGGAGCTTTGGCGCATGGAGCCTTGTGATTGCATCCCTGATTTATGCCTATGACGGATGGCTGATAGCAGCCTATTTCACGGGGGAAACCAAAGGTGGGGGCAAAGCCGTTGTGCGCTCCGCCATTAAAGGTGTTGTCATTGTCATCCTGCTCTATATGTGCCTTGTTTCTGCGCTGGCGTGGAAATCCCCACTGGGTAGCCTGGTCGGAAGCGAACTGGCCCTGGCCAGGGCCCTGGAAATCACTGTTTCCCCACTGGCGGCAAGCATTGTTCTGGTGGCCGCAATCATCATGACCCTGGCATATCAGAATATTCTCTACCTGAGTACACCCAGGATTATCCAGGCCATGGCAGTTGATGGACTGGCGGTGAAACGTGCAAGGGAGGTCTCAAAAGGAGGCAATCCTGTTTTTGCGGTTCTGCTGACCTGGGGGCTTTCGGTTGGCCTGATCATCATAGGCGGTTTCGAATTCCTGCTGCACCTTGCAGTTTTCTTTCACCTTTTTGTCTATGTCCTGCTGATCGCCGGTGTGATGATTTTGCGTATACGCCAGCCGGATGCTGATCGCCCCTACCGGACATGGGGGCATCCCTGGACCACATTGATTTGCCTTTTTGGCTGGATATTTTTGTCCCTGTTCCAGGCAGTTGTCCAGATCGAAACAGCGCTTTACGCTGCAATCATGGTTGTATTATCCTGGCCGGTGTACCGCTTCATCATTCGATCGGGCCGTTCCCGCTCGGGATGAAAGGAAAAAACCGGGATAATTTACCATAACAAGAATAACACCAATGATAAAGGAGCGTGATATGCATAAAATTGTCGTCCTCGGTTGCGGGGCAGTAGGAAAACACATGGCCATCGACCTGTGCAGGAATCCCGATTACGAAGTCATCTCAGTGGACGTAAACCGGGAAGTTCTGGATGTCCTGGCCCGTGATTACCCCATTAAAATCCGTGTGGAGGACCTTTCCTCTGAACCAGGGATCGCCCATGCTATTGAAGGTGCGGACCTGGTCATCGGATCAGTGCCCGATTTTCTTGGATACAGCATGCTCAGACAGGTCATTCGCTCAGGCAAGAATATCGTGGATATCTCCTACTTTCCTGAAGATCCCTTCGGACTGGACGAGCTTGCAAAAGAGCATGGTGTTACCGCCGTAGTAGACTGTGGTATCTCACCTGGTCTCTCAAATATCATCCTGGGGAGTCATATGCGTAAAATGAATGTTGAGCACTTTAAGTGTTATGTGGGGGGAGTGCCCAGGTCCAGGAAGGCACCCCTGGCTTATAAATCCCCCTTTCCGGTACTGGAAGTGTTGGAGGAGTATGCCGACTCAGGTACCATGGTTGAAAATGGGAAAGAGGTAGTAAGGCCCATGATCTCTGATACCGAAATGATTGAGATGGACAGGACCGGGCCCATGGCCTGTCTCAATTCGGACGGTTTGAGAACACTTCTACACACCACCAGCATCCCTAATATGTTCGAAAAAACCCTTCGTTATCCGGAACACTTCGAAGCCATGCGCATTTTTAAAGAGGCCGGATTGCTCGGCAGGGATCCCATCCGGGTAAAGGGCCATTCAGTGCGTCCCATTGATGTGCTTGTATCGGTCCTGGATCCACTCTGGAAATATGAACCTGGTGAGGCTGACATCACGGTTATA
>JAOZLK010000421.1:3875-4680 GCA_029934875.1 Bacteroidales bacterium
ACAGCCAGCTATACTTACGACATGTACGACGAATACGATCCTGCCACCGGGACACCGTCCATGGCCAGGACGACAGGCTATACCTGCAACGCAGTTGCCCATTTGGTACTGGAGGGCTCCTATTCACAAAAGGGAATCTGTCCTTCCGAATTTGTAGGCCAGGCCGAGGGAGCCTGGGAAAGTGTCAGGGAGTACCTGGCTGAACGGAATATTCACTGCCAGAAAAAAATCAGCTCCTAGTCTTTTTTCCTCAGCGCCCCGATTCCGGCCTCCCAGAGCTGTTGATTATAGACAAGGATTTCTGTTTCGATAATTTCAGTGGCAGTGGCAGAAAGAGGCTCCCACTGCTTTGTCAATTCTGCAAGCCGTTCCCTTGAAGCATCTGTGATTCGTGGGATTCCGCTTTCTGTCTGGTTAAGCAGGAAGAGAAATTCGGAAGTAAATTTGTTCGGGTAATTGCCAGTATCATCGTATGATTTGGACATCCGCTGGACCATGTATTCATCCCAGCTTTTCATTTTGCCAACAAGGGTTTTGCCCTGCTCGTATGCTTCCTTATGCAAATCCCTGTCCAGATCCTTCAGTACATTTTCCAATTGCTTTTTCAAATCATAGATGGTGTTCACTTTTTGATGCATCTCGGTGATGCTTTTTTCCAGGGCAAGCATATAATGATCATACTCCCTGTAATCCTCCGCAGAAAGCGGATAATAGGGATTGGGCAGAATGGTGCATTGCGTGCTGTCTTTTTGATCTCCTGCTTTTAAGCTTATAAAATAGACACCCGGGGATACCTTGTGTCCCT
>JAOZLK010000422.1 GCA_029934875.1 Bacteroidales bacterium
AATCACAACATAGATTTAATTCCAACTATTAAAAGGATTTTTGCGATTCCCCGCTACAGGGAAGGTGTCGTGGCCCAGTTTTTCTATGTGGGTGCCCAGATCATGTGCTGGACCTTTATCATCCATTACGGTACACGTTTTTTCATGAGCCAGGGAATGGGAGAACAGGAAGCTGAAATCATGTCACAGAATTACAATAAGGTAGCCATGGCTATTTTCATCGTTAGCCGCTTCATCGCCACTTTCCTGATGCGCTATGTCAGGCCCGGAAGGCTCCTGATGATATTTGCCATCGGCGGTTTTGCCAGTGTTGCTGGTGTGATTATGTTCCAGGGAATCGAGGGTATGTATTGCATGGTTGCTACTTCGGCCTTCATGTCATTGATGTTCCCCACCATTTATGGAATTGCTCTTAAAGGGCTGGGTGAAGATGCGAAGTTTGGAGCTGCCGGTTTGATCATGGCCATCCTGGGTGGATCGATAATGCCTCCCTTGCAGGCTGCACTCATCCAAAAAGGAACCATTATGTCCATGCCGGCTGAGAATTTCTCCTTTATTATACCTCTCATCTGTTTTGTGGTAATCGCTGGATACGGATACAGGACACGAACCTTTGCACACTAATATATAAGAGGAAAGGCTATGAAACTTTCTCTAAAGCAGCCACTTGGTAAAACCGGACTGACGGTCCCGCAGGTGATTTATGGTACCAGTTACCTTGGGAACCTCTATACTGCGCTTCCTTACGGGAGCAAGCTGGAACTGATGACGAAATGGTTTGAGTGCACGGATACTCCTGTGGTCATTGATTCGGCTGGAAAATATGGGGCTGGACTGGCCCTGGAAATGATCGGAAAGGGTCTTGCAGACATGGAGATCCATCCCGACGACATTTTGATTAGCAATAAGCTGGGCTGGTACAGGGTGCCCCTGACTACCGACGAGCCCACCTTTGAACCCGGAGCCTGGGTCGACCTGGAGAATGATTGTATTCAGACCTATGGGTATGAAGGCATTATCAAGTGCTTTGAGCAGGGGAATGATTTGTTGGGGGGGCTCTATAAGACCGATGTGGTCTCCGTGCATGATCCGGATGAGTACCTTATGGCTGCCGAGTCGGCAGAAGATAGGGATAAAAGGCTGCTGGAGATTCTGGATTCCTACCGTGCCCTTTTTGATCTAAAGAAAGAAGGTAAGGTGAAAGCAGTGGGCATCGGCTCCAAGGACTGGACCATCATTCGTGAGTTATATGAACATGTGCCCTTCGATTGGGTGATGCTTGCAAACAGCTTTACCATTTTCAGTCATCCTGAAGAGTTACTGACCTTTATGGATAAGCTGAATGAAGATGGTGTCGGGATTGTGAATTCGGCTGTTTTCCACGGTGGTTTTCTTACCGGTGGGGATAAATTTGATTACCAGGATGTGGATCCGGAATCGGATAAGGGAGCGCTTCTTTTTGGGTGGCGAGATGCCTTCAATGCCCTGTGTGCAAAGTATGGCGTAGATCCCGGGGATGCCTGTCTTCATTTCGGACTTTCACACCCTGCCATAGTTAGTATTGCCCTGAACACAAGCAAACCCCTAAAGATGAAGCGGAACGTGGAGATTATTCTGAAGAAGATTCCCTCTGAATTTTGGGATGAGTTGAAGGCTGAAGAATTAATTGATCCGGGGTACACACACATTTAAAAAGAACTGTATGAAATCATTACTTATAGATGAACCCGGAAAGATATCCGTCATTCAGGCAGAAGCACCTGTGCTAGCAAATGGAGAAGTGATGGTAAAACTCAAATATGTGGGATTTTGTGGATCCGATTTGAGCACTTACCTGGGTAAAAATCCCATGGTGAAATATCCAAGGGTACCCGGACACGAAATATCCGGTGTAATTGAGGCAGTCGGCAATGGAGTTCCCGAGGGATTTTCCACCGGCGAGCCTGTCACTGTTGTGCCCTATACAAATTGTGGTCAATGTCCCTCCTGCAGAAGGGGAAGGGCCTATGCCTGCCAATATAACCAGACCCTTGGTGTTCAGAGAGATGGTGCCATGCAGGAATTTATTTCAGTTCCCTGGCAAAAGATTTTAAAAGCGCCCAAGCTCAATGAGCTTGAGCTGGCCATGGTGGAACCCCTTACCGTTGGCTTTCATGCCATTGAGCGGGGACGTGTCACCGATTCGGACACCGTTATGGTGCTGGGTTGCGGGATGATTGGTGCCGGAGCAATAGTACGTGCTGCCCTTCGGGGAGCTACTGTGATTGCTGTGGATATTGATGATCATAAGCTTTCCCTGGCCTCTGAGCTTGGTGCACACCATACGGTTAATTCCATGACTTCCGACCTTCATGCCGAATTGGTGAAACTTACCGGTGGTGATGGTCCCGACGTGGTGGTTGAGGCTGCAGGAAATCCCATTACTTACAGGGCGGCTGTCGAAGAGGTAGCCTTTACTGGACGCGTGATTTGCATAGGCTATGCCGGAAGTGAGGTTTCCTTTGCAACAAAACTTTTTGTTCAGAAGGAGATGGATATTATGGGATCAAGGAATGCCACACCTGAGGATTTCAGGGCTGTTATTTCCTACCTGGAAAGGGGAACATTTCCACTTGATAAGATGATCACCCTTAAAGTGAAACCTGAAGGAGCCGCCAATGCTGTAAAGAAGTGGGCAGCAGATCCCGGGAAGGTGATGAAAATCTTACTGAATCTTACCTAAAATTCTTAGATCATGAATAAGTTACACATTTTGCCACTGTTTTTTATTGCAGCCACCCTTGGATTATTTTCATGCACGGGGAAGCCGGAACCTGAAAAGCCAAACATCCTGTTCATCCTGGCGGATGACCAGTGTTATAATACCATCGATGAACTTGGGAACCATGAGGTGATCACACCTACCCTGGATGCCCTGGCCCGTCAGGGAACCGTATTTACCACTGCCTATAACATGGGTGGCTGGAACGGGGCCATTTGTGTTGCTTCCCGGACGATGTTCAATACAGGCAGGTTCCTGTGGAGGGCACATGCATATGACAAACGGCTGGGAGAATTGAACGAGTCCGGCCAGTTATGGAGCAAGGAGATGGAAAAGCTGGGTTATGATACCTACATGACCGGGAAGTGGCATATTAAAATTAATCCCGGGGAAATATTCACCCATGCTGGTACTGACAGACCAGGGATGCCAAAGGCCACTCCTGAAGGCTATAATCGTCCCCTGAGTGAGACGGATACTACCTGGAGACCCTGGGATAAGAAGTTTGGAGGATTCTGGGAAGGAGGGACCCACTGGAGTGAAGTGGTGGCAAATGAAACCATGGATTTCATGGATACAGCCATGGTATCTGACAATCCTTTCTTCATGTATATCGCCTTCAATGCGCCCCACGATCCAAGGCAATCGCCCAAAGAATACGTGGATATGTATCCCCTGGAAAATATTGCGGTTCCAGAAAGCTTTCTCCCGCTTTACCCATACAAGGATGATATCGGTTGTAGCTCCAGACTGCGTGATGCCCGTTTAGCTCCCTTTCCCAGGACCGAATATGCGGTCAAGGTTAACCGCCAGGAGTACTATGCTATAATCACCCACATGGATGCCCAGATCGGGAGGATCCTGGACAAACTTGAAGAAACAGGCCAGGCTGACAATACCTATATTTTCTTTACGGCCGATCATGGACTGGCAGTGGGTAACCACGGACTCATCGGGAAACAGAACATGTATGAGCACAGCCTTCGTCCACCCATGATCGTTGTGGGACCCGATATCCCGGCAGGAAAGAAGAAGAAAATGGAAGTATATATCCAGGACATTATGCCCACCGTGATTGAATATGCAGGTGGAGTGGTTCCCGACTACGTTGAGTTCAGCAGTCTGAAATCCTATATTGATGGTACAGCAACAGAAAGTAACTACCCCGAGGTGTACGGGGCCTACAAGGACCTGCAGCGCATGATCCGAATGGATGACTATAAACTTATTGTTTACCCCTATGCCGGTGTGAAAAGGTTGTTTAACCTTGAAGATGATCCACAGGAGATGAAGGATCTGGCCTCCGATCCATCTCAAAAGGAGCGGGTAGACAATATGTATGCCGAATTGCAGGAACTGATGGTAAGCATGGGAGATACACTCAAACTTCAGGATTTTCAGTTTGAACTTTGATATCGGGGAGATTTATGTGAACCAGGGGAGAAGATGGTAAATATTATGAATTACGGAGCCACAATTACTTCCATACAGGTCCCGGGGACAGATAGCTTTCCGGTTTCTCTTGCCTGTGGATTTGATAATTTTGAAGGCTATTTTTCCAAAACTTATAAGGATAATTCACCCTATTTTGGTTGTACGGTAGGCCGTTATTGCTCCCAAATTAAAAATTCGGGTTTCGAATTGAATGGAGAATATTTCAGGCTGGTAAATAACTGTGGAGCCAACAGCCTGCATAGCGAAGACATGGAGGAAGGCTTTCCCGGAAATGTTGAGGCCAGTGTAATGTTTGTCCTGAATGAGGCCAATGAAATTCTAATGGAATACAATGCTGCCTTTCAGGATTCAAAAATGATATCCTTAGCCACAGCGTAAGTGTATTTTTATCGAAGAAGCTGGAGTTGGATGAGACAGGAGCAGCCACCGGTGTTATCGTTGA
>JAOZLK010000423.1:0-1345 GCA_029934875.1 Bacteroidales bacterium
TCATACTCAGCATTCCCCTTCCGTTTAAAACCAGCTTATTGAGCCAGCCTTCAGAATCTGAGTCGGGCTGATTGTAGCGCAGGGTCAGGGTAAGATTGTCCGATTGGGGCGTGTAGCTATGAGTGACACTGTTTTCGTAGGCGTAGGTGGCGGTGTAATATCCCAGGTCGGCAGACTGAACCGAAATCGACCCAAGAAAATTGCCGTCGGCCCTGACCTGGAATTGCGAGACCACCCCTGAGCGGGCCGCCACCGAGGTGTTTATCTTAATCTGTTCACCAGGAGCTAAGAGAGGAAGCCTGAAGGGGTAGTTGTATTCCAGGATCACTTTATAATTGTCGCCAAACCATTCCTTTCCTGAGGCGATCAGGTTGTATTTTTCCTCCTCGAAATGAATTCTGAAATCATACTCATCCACCATCTGGGTAGGGTCTCCGTCTGCCAGGCTGGCATCTTCAGGAGCAAGCGCCGGACCTTTGCTGTCGGTAAGAAAATAATATCCCTTCCATGAGTAGTTGTGCAGCTGGGACATGAATAGACCTTCCGGGTCGTCATAGGTCCACTCAACCGGGCCTTCTGCGTAGAAGAGGATGTGATCGCCCGGTGAAAACATCCCGTCACTGCCCTTATGCATATAATAAGGAAGGGCTTTCAAATCGTCGATAAAGCCATCCGAGAATTTCTCTGAGAGTTGCCTTGCTCCTGTACCATATATTCTGAGCGATGCCGGGTTCTGAATCCCAATTTCCTGCAGCTGTTCGTATGTGAGCTTGTGCATCCCTCCCTTTTCCACTGCTATTTTATACCAGTCTCCCGACGCAAGTACCGATTGCTCAGTCCAATCGCCGGTGGATTCGCTTCTAAGGGGGGCGAGTGCCATCTTTTGTTCAATGTGAAGGCTGAATTGGTCCACCCGCTCCACATCCCCGCTGGCTGATTTAATAAAGGGGAGCAGCTTTACCACCACAAAGGAGCGGCCGGATTCCCTGACCAGGGCATACTCCAGCAGGGGCTCCTCCTGAACCTGATCCATGGGGGTCCTGGCTATTTTCCCGGGGCTGACTTTTGAGGTTTTTTCCACCTCAATACTTAGCACCGGGAGGGTCCCGGGAGCATTCCATTCAATTTTTCTTGTTAAATAGGGTAACGTATTGCCGTCATCCTCGTATAAGGCATGTGGAAAGATGAGCTGATCATGGTTTGTATCCCATTCAATTACAATATTTTCGGTCTGTCCATGCAGCAGTGCAGGGATAAACAGGGAAAGGATCAAAATCAGTTTTCTCATCTTCAATAAAACAGTCGGCAACAAATACAGATACAAACTCGTTTGGTTTATCGTATA
>JAOZLK010000423.1:1445-4607 GCA_029934875.1 Bacteroidales bacterium
TCCTTACAGTGCAAAGTGCGAAAAATGTCTGAAAAGGTTGCAGGGCTAAGGTTTAAATGAAAGTTAAAAGCAGAAATAGGATCATTTGGGTGGTGCCGGGAATCATATTCCTTGCAAGCCTTTGTGCTGTGGCCCAGGATCCTATCAGCTCGCAATATTATGCTAACCAACTTTATATGAATCCGGCGATGGCAGGGGTTGAAGGCATTACCAAAGTCAGCCTGGGATACCGCAATCAGTGGCCATCTGCTGCAGAGTCATACACAACCTATCATGCAGCCTATGAGCAGTACCTGGAGCCTGCCCAGGGAGGCATAGGGGTTCACCTTGTAAATGACCGCCAGGGTGGAGGTGTATTCAATACCATGTCGCTGGATGCCATCTATGCCTACCATCTCAAGGTAACCCGTCGCTTAACAGTAACCGGCGGATTGCAGGCCTCGGTTGGTCAGAGGAATTTTAATGCCGACGGACTTGTTCTTCCCGATGATCTGATAGGACAAACAAGCACCCAACTCCATGGTTATTCCAAATGGTACCCCGATTTCGCGGTGGGTTTCGCTGCCTTCTATAATAATATATATGGAGGTCTTGCTTTTCACCACCTTCTCGAGCCCTATATGTCACCCACAAAGGATCCGAATACAAAGCTTTCCAGAAGGTACTCGGCACATGTGGGAGCGATGATTCCTATTTATGAAAGCAGGTTTGGGCAAGAGATTTTACAGCTGTCTCCAAACCTAATCTTCCTCCAGCAAGGAATTTATCAACAAATTAATTACGGACTGGAGGTGGTATTTAGAAGCCTCCTGGCCGGGATATGGGTCAGGCAGGACCTGCTTTTCTCCTACGGAACCGCAATCTTCTCAGTGGGCTATGCCAGAGATAAATTCAGGTTTCGCTACTCTTATGATACCCAGCTTTCGGCCCCCGATCTCTATATTCCAAGTATGGGAGCACATGAAATTTCGCTTGTAATTATATTTGAAAACCTTCATAAGTCGACTAGGCCCAGGGCAATAAAAAGTCCTAAAATTTAGTTACTTTTGATATATGTTATTTTGCAATGAATAAACGTACCAGAAAAACCAACAGAGCCATGAAAATGATGATGAGAGCGTTCCCTGTTATTTTAGCAGTCCTGATGTTTGCAGGATGCAGTAGCGGGAATAAAACCTCTTCTGGCAAAGCTTCAACTACCACAGGATGGGACTATAACAACCCCGAGATGGGTGGATTTGAGGTAAAACAAGCCGTTGAACAGGAAGCAGGTCCTGGACAGGTATTGATTGAAGGGGGCACTTTTACCATGGGTAGGGTGCAGGATGACATACTCTATGAATGGAACAACGTTCCCCGCAGGGTTACTTTAAGTTCATTTTACATGGATGTTACTGAGATCCGCAACGTGGATTATAAGGAGTACATCCATTGGCTAACACGCGTATTCGAAATGAACAATCCCCAGGTGGTAAGGGCTGCACTGCCCGATACCCTTGTATGGCGTGACCCAATGGCATTTAATGAGCCCTACGTGGAGTATTATTTTCGCCATCCCTCCTTCAACGAGTATCCGGTTGTGGGTGTGAACTGGCTGCAGGCCAACGATTACTGCCTCTGGAGAACCGACAGGGTAAATGAAATGATTCTTGTGAACATGGGCCACATTGAACTCTCCACCGATCAGCAGGACGAGCGCAACTTCAATACTGAAGCCTATATGTATGGCTTGTATACCCCTAATATTATTGAACCCATCCCCAGTCTAGATCCCAATGTGGAGTCGAGGCTCGTAAGCATGGAGGACGGTATTCTTCTCCCCAAGTACAGGCTTCCTACCGAAGCTGAGTGGGAATTCGCTGCACTGGGTCTGATAGGTAATACCGTAGAAGAACTTATTTGGGAACGCAGAACCTTTCCGTGGGATGGTCACAATGTAAGAAATGATGATCCCAGGAACATGGGTCAGATGCGTGCCAATTTTGTACGCGGCAAGGGTGACTTGATGGGTATGGCCGGAAGTCTGAATGACGCTGGTTCTATTACTGTTCCCGTGACTTCTTACTGGGCCAATGATTATGGTTTATACTGCATGGCCGGAAACGTTAATGAGTGGGTTGCTGATGTATATCGTCCCATGACTTACGAAGATGTTTCTGATTTCAGGCCTTTCCGCGGAAACCAGTTCGAGAAACTTAAAAAGGATGCCAACGGAACTCCCATGCTGGACAGCCTTGGTCGTCCGATGAGTGAGCCCATTACAGAAGCCGATGCAGAAGGAAGGTTTAACTACAGGAGATCGGACTACAGGAACTACCTGGATGGTGACAAGGAGTCTGTATTTGAAGATGGAGAGCGTTCTCCAAATGAGTACAATGGTTCAAGCACCATGTATGTTCAGCAGGAGAATGACATGATATCTCTTATGGGCGACAATGTGAGGGTGTTCAAAGGTGGATCCTGGAAAGACAGGGCCTACTGGCTGAGCCCGGGTGAGCGCCGCTTCCTGATCGAGACTGAGTCGCGCGACGACCTTGGATTCAGGTGCGCCATGACAAGGGTTGGAACGCCGACTGGATTTTAAAAAAAAACATCGTAATGATATACTGAAAGGCTGTTTCTTCGCGGAACGGCCTTTCTTTTTATTATATCTTTATTCTCAATGTTTAACCAAAGGGTTCTTATTCAGGGGTATTTATTCGCAACGTGCATTTATGGCTTCGCCAAAAATTGCCAGGTTGCTTCATAAACACCCCTTGAATAATTACTCTTGAATATCCAGAATAGAGTATTTGAAAAACGAAGACCGTATAAGCTGAATTAGTAAAGAAAGAAGAGATTGACTGTTGAGGAGTTATATAAGGAGTTTTTGCTGTCGGAGGGGATTTCGACGGATACGAGGCAGGATATAAAAGGAACGATCTTTTTTGCCCTGAAGGGTGAACGTTTTGATGGGAACCGCTATGTGAAGGATGCCCTGGAGGCAGGGTGCCGGCTGGCCGTTACTGAATTAAAGGAACTTGAGGGCAAGGATGGTTTCTGCTATACCCCGTCGGCACTGGCTCTTCTGCAGGATCTGGCTACCCACCACCGTAAGCAGGCTGCACCACAGGTATTGGCCATTACCGGTTCCAACGGCAAAACGACCACAAAAGAATTGAC
>JAOZLK010000424.1 GCA_029934875.1 Bacteroidales bacterium
AGGTACACCCAGGGTATTTATTACATCATCTTCAACATAGAACAGTTCTGCAGGCTCGACCTCGGATGTACTTACAAAGATGTTCCAGTTATCGAGATTCTCGCCATTGAATAACATTACTTTATTATCTGCTTTGCAGGCAAAAAGGCTGAGGGCAAGTGAAAGACAGCCTGTGATTTTAAGAATTGATTTCATGGGTACATTATTTTTTAAGGCTTAGTAAATCGCGGGGACAAAGGTTTGCTCAGACATTGGAGGCCTGACATAACCTTCCATGTTGACGGGGGGCAGTTTGATTTTTTTATGTTTAATCTCCTGGTAAGGGATCGTGCTTAAAAAATGGTGGATGCAGTTGAGGCGGGCTTTCCTTTTCTCATCTGCATTGACCACAAACCAAGGTGAGATTTTTGTATCGGTGTATGCGAACATCTCATCTTTGGCCTTGCTGTATTCGATCCACTTGCTTCTCGATACGAGGTCCATTTCACTAAATTTCCATCTTTTAAGCGGATCATTAATGCGTTCCCGGAACCTTTTATCCTGCTCCTCATCGCTTACAGAAAACCAATATTTGATCAGGATAATTCCCGAATGGATCAGCATCTCTTCAAAACGCGGACAAGAGCGTAGGAATTCCCAATACTCATCATTGGTGCAGAAGTCCATCACCCGCTCCACGCCGGCTCGGTTGTACCAGCTTCGGTCAAACAGGACGATTTCTCCATTTGCAGGGAGGTGTGCCACATAGCGCTGAAAATACCACTGCGACTTCTCCTTTTCGGTGGGAACACCAAGGGCCACTACCCGTGCAATTCTGGGATTCAGGCGCTGGGTAATCCTTTTGATCACTCCACCTTTGCCCGCTGCATCTCGTCCCTCGAAGAGCACAACTACCCGCAGGTTTTTGGCTCTGACCCATTCATGCATTTTAACCAGTTCCAATTGGAGCTTTTCCAATTCACTGAAGTAGTAGTCCTTTTCAAGTTTGTGATTTTTACCCATGATTTCTATATCTACAGCTAAGACGCTATTTTGTACCAAAAAGCCGGTCTCCGGCATCACCCAGGCCTGGAACTATATAACCCAGTTCATTGAGCCCCTCATCAAGGGAGGCCAGGTAGATGTCCACATCGGGATGGTCATTTTTAATCCTCTGGACTCCTTCCGGTGAACCTACGATGCATACCAGTTTGATATGGCAGGCTCCCTCGTCTTTTAGGGTGTTGATGGCCGAACTGGCACTTCCACCTGTGGCCAACATCGGATCAAGTACCATTATTACAGCTTCATCAATGTTACCCGGGAATTTGGCATAGTAGTTCATGGGTTCCAGGGTAATATGATCCCTGTATAAACCGATGTGACCCACCTTCGCTGTGGGAATAAGGTTAGTGATGCCATCCACCATGCCCAGTCCGGCTCTGAGTATCGGTACAAGGACGATCTCCCTGGCCAGCTCCCTGGTAGAACATTTTTGCAAAGGTGTTTCGATCTCAATTTCCTGGGTGGGAAGATCCCTGGTAATCTCGTAAGCCATCAATCCGGCAATTTCATCCAGGTTCTCTCTGAAGTCTTTTGTACCTGTTTCTTTCTTGCGTATCAGGGTTAATTTATGCTGGATCAGGGGATGTTCGACAACAATAAGCATATGATCATTTTTATTTTTTAAAAACAGAGGGATCAGTTTCCCGTTCATTTCCCCTGAACGCTGCCACAAAAGACTGGTTGAAGCCTGAAGATCTGCATTTGCTTCTTAAGGAGAGCGCATCCTCAACACTGCTAAATTCTCCAACAGTTATCCTGTATGCGCCCTTGTAGTAGTATTCCCACGTTGGATAAGCCGATCCGGTAATTGTTACCGTGGGCTGACTCTTAGACTTTGAACTGGAGAGTATCTGGACCCTGAAGACAACCGCGTTGGGATCCGTTTCCTGGACAGATGTCTGTTCAGGTTCTGGTATCGAAGCGGGTACTTCAACCACCGGGACAGGCTCAGGCTCCTGCACTTCCGGTAAAATCACAGCTTCCACAGCCTGTGATTCAGGCTCTGCTTCAGCAGGTTCAGGTTCAGGTTCTGTTTCAGCGAGACCGAGCAGGGGAAGGGCCGTCAACTTGAACCCGGCCTCAATTTCAAGCTCAGATGCTGCTCCAAAGCTTGCTGAAGTGAATCCTGTACTGATCATATCTTCAAGTAGTAAAGAAATATCCTGGTTCTTTGTGTCGATGCCTGCGCTGATAAAGGAACTGTTATTCAAACCCATTTTGAGAATCTCATCGGGCAGGTTGGCCTCCTCACCTTCGCTTGTGTAGAGGGCCATTTTTCTTCCGGGATGGACTGAAAATCCTATTTCATTCTTTTCGGAATTAACCAGTTCACTTAGATTTTGGGGCTTATCCCATCCCTCCCCGTTAAAAAGGCAAACATAAATATCATATCCACCGAAGCCCATATGGCCTGATGACGAAAAGAAAAGGTTGTTGTGCTGGTCCAGAAAAGGATACCATTCATGTCCGCTGGTATTGATATCAGGCCCCATGGATACGGGGATCGTCCATCCGTTTTCAGTCATTTTTGAAATGAAAAGATCCAGGCCGCCGTCGGACGGGGTAAGGTCCGATGCCATGACCATAATCTCACCACTGCTTGAGATGGCCGGATGCATGAACCTTGTAGGCCCCGCTGTAAAGGGCAGTTGTTTGTATGTACTTACCTCTCCATTGATAATACTGGCCTCGAAAATTTTTTCAGGCATCTGGTTGCCGGGAACCTCAACCTTTTTAGTGAAATATATAGTTTGATAATCCCTTGAATAGGATGTCCCTCCCGGGGAATAGGGAAAGGGGTCGTTGTTGAACAATGGCTTGCTGCTTTCAAGGGCAATATACTCCAGGGGAACAAAATAGGAGGCTATCTCTCCAAAGTTAAGATGGTCGGGAAGCATCTTCTGGTGGTATTTTGTATTGGAGAGGAAAACAATTCCGTTGAGATAGAAAGTTACATCAATGGATGGTCCATGGATCTTCAGGGCCACAGTATCCATCACAAGGAGCTCTTCCACCCTGATTGAATCATCCTGAGCCCCGGATGGAAATGACAGTAGCAGGAAAGCAAAAACCAGGGTGATCAGAAAATTCAACTTTGTCATATTTGGCATGATTTGCTTCATAAAAAGTTCTTGTTACCAATGTCGGTGCTGGGTAAATGTAGGGCTGCCTTTCCCCAGGTTCAGACCCACCGAAACTTCGAAAATAATGTTCTCATCATTCAGGTACCCAACCCTCGGGAACTGCAGAAAGACCCCGGTGTAGAATTTTGGGAACTGATATTGAAAAAAGAGTGCAAAAATATCTGTGTCTTTCAAGTAAGAACCAATGTAAAAATCTTTCAGGTAAACCTTCAGATAAGGAACAATATGTTCGAAGGGATCGCTGATGGTCTCATCGTCAAGTGTCGATAGCAGGGAGGGTTCGATAACAATTCCCAACTTTTTACTTATCAAAAATTTATAACCCACCTGGAAATTGTATTGCCTGTCAAAGTCGGAGTAAGATATGGTGGAGTCGCCATTGGTATTTGTTCCAAAAATGGTGGTGGTAGAAATTCCTGCAAATACATGCGGACCGTAGTAATAAACCCCTAAATCCATATTGGGACGGAATATGCTCGAGAGGGAATCGGAGGGAGCTTCGTCAGATTCCCTGGGCATGGCGAGTACCCCTTTCAGGGTGGCGCCAAGAGATATGAAGTTTAGCTTTTGACGGTCAAGGGCGAAATGATATGCTCCGGCAACAGCAAGTCCGGTATTCCATGACTCGTCAAATTGTTCCTGGAATATATAGGCCCCCAATCCAACATTGGAGAATTGGCCATCGGGTGAATTCAGGCGCGAGTTATAGTTTAATATCTGTGTGTCGGGCCATTTGGATGCCTTTGTAGTCAGACTAATGTTTGAGAAGTCTTTGCTGCCGGTAAAAGCCGGATTAAGTACCATGGGATGGTATACAGGTATGGAGAGAAGTTTCGAGGGAGCGCCCTGTCCATGAAGGGAGATTCCGGTCACAGCAATCAAAAGAAGAGCCAGGATCAATGAAGCAGTACTGCCCCTCCTGCAAATGAATTTTCTCCATTCCATATACAAAAGGAAAGGTAGTAAAAAATGATAAAACTCTATAAAGTGGGCTCAGCGACCAATTCTGAAACAATGAACTGGGACTCCTGGTAAAATTGACCTTCTGAAATAATGTTGCCACTATGGATCTGGCCATCATTATTGAGATCAGAATAGGCTTTGATAGTACCTGTGACAATCACAACAAAACGTTCGTGACCTGTGGTATCTGCTGAAACTGTATATGTCTGGGAAAGCCCGCCCCCACTAATGGAGCTCACATCGATGATGGTTCCGTTATAGGAATTGTATATGGCCAATTCGCCAGAAAAATCGAAAAGGACAGCAACATTTCCAGCTACCTGGATCTCTGGATTAGCGTTGATCAGGCTCGTTGCAAATATTTTTTGATCTTTCACGTGCGCACTGATTTCTGCAGCAGGATTTACCATAAGTACGGGCTCTTCGTCTAAATCCAGGCAAGAGGAAAGAGTCA
>JAOZLK010000425.1 GCA_029934875.1 Bacteroidales bacterium
GAGGTAATAGAGCCTGCTTAGCAGAAAGGCCTGCCTTTCCTTTCCCACCGATTCATATTCTGCCAGTTGATAGGCACTCTTATAAAGCCGAAGCGCATGGTTATATTCATGCTTAATAAAGGCTATTTCACCCAGCATGGAACTGGCAAAATAGGAAAGTGATAATTTTAAGGATTCCCTGGCATACTTTTCTGCTCCATGAAGATCATTCATATTATATAGTGAATATGCGGCCTTGTTTAAATAATCAGGCCAGTAAGGATTTATATATACGAGGGCAATATATTCCTCCATGGCCTTGATGGGATCAGAGTTTTTGTTGTAATAATCACCAAGTTCGTGATGCAATGATTCTGCATTTGCATCGGGATCAGTGATCACGGAAAAAGCGATGGTTTCCACGGTTCCATCAGGTTTAAATTGATCCCTGAACCTGACCTCGTTTTCCAGTGCTTTATAAGGCCAGTAAGATTTTAACTGCCTGACTTTAAAATCGCCAATAAGACTATCCAGGGCGGTGTAGCCCCAGGTTTTCCTATAATATTCAAGGCCCTTCCCTGAGGTGGGCTTGGGAGCTTCCCCAATTAATCCGGAATTAATGAATCCATCGTAGAAAACCTCGGCCAGGAGAAACTGCCCATCGATGTTAGGGTGCACATGTTCGATAAGCAAATTGTTTCCAATAAGCCCGCCGGGAGAGGCCATTGAAAACCTTTCCTTGGTTTGAAGCAGCATGGCTCCCTCCTCTTTTGCCAACTGGTAAATAATCTGGTTGATGTCCTCGGTAGCCCTGAAGCGCACCGGATCCAGGTCCTTTGCCAGATAAAACAGTTCTTTTGCTCCTGCCGTATCACCGGATGCAAAGGCCTTCTGTGCTTCCTTAAAATTGTGTGCTGCACCCTCACTTTCGCTACCCACATCACCAAAAGGAGGCATATCCCTGACATTGCTCACCAAATCACTTATCAGAATAGCAACATCATGTCGATTTGCCAGATCCAATATATCGAATAAATTTTCCCTGAACTGCTCAATGCC
The DNA here is from genome assembly GCA_029934875.1 of Bacteroidales bacterium. Taxonomy (GTDB): domain Bacteria; phylum Bacteroidota; class Bacteroidia; order Bacteroidales. The sequence continues at coordinate 1,039 of JAOZLK010000425.1, forward strand.
CTGCTTGTATTTTTCACCATCATAGGCAATCTCCTTATCGTTAACAATACGCTTCATTAATGTGCCCTTTTGATCGGGATCATCCTGCTTATTTTTCCCTTTCCCGGATATCCCTTGAATCCCTGCTTGCATCAACTGATAAATGCGAAGGTTCATTAATTTAAAATGTACTGCTCTGAAAAAGGGACTTGACATCAGGGATTCATTGGAACCCACTCCGAAGGCACCATAGAATTCATTATGGCCCGCATAGATAAGCAAGGCATCTGCATCACATTTCATGATTTGCCTGGAGAAATCCCTTAGTGTCACCGAATTAATTGCAGTAATTGAGGTGTTTACCACTTCAATGTTTTTATCCGGGTAAGCATCCTGGAGGCGTTTGTGCATTATCCGTGAAGCCATGAGATTTCGCTCAAAGGGAAAACCATAGGTTGTTGAACTACCCAGTACAAAAATCCGGAAGGTATTATCGGTTTTTTTCTTAAGGAAAATATCATTTGTGGCTTCCGTGGCTTTAAATTGAGAGAAGTATTTCAAGCCTACGAAAGGATTCACAATTTTATAATCATCAAAATCCTCCACCTTGTGTTCCACAAACAATTTCATGGATCCCCCGTATGAAAAGAGGCGTAATCCTAATTCTATGACTATCAAGATAGATAACGAAAAGATAATGGAGAATACTTTAAACAGCATTCTTCTTTTGGGACTAAGGCTTTCGGAGCTTGAAGAGGACATAATCAAAAATTTACTCCAATTTACAATTTTCAGGGTAAAAAAAAGAGAGTACCCAAAAACAGGGCACTCTCTAATATTAAGAAAAGATAAAGACTTATTGCTTCAGGAATTTCATTGAATTAGCTTCACCCTCAACATCTCTCACTTGAAGAATGTAGAGACCACTTTCGAGTCCGGAAACATCCATATCCTTGGAGAAAACACCGTTCAGTTCAACTTCCATTACCAGTTTACCAGTAACTGAATAGAAGCTTGCATAACTCAGCTCGTTTTTGCTGCTCACATTCAGTAAATTCTTAACCGGATTTGGATAGAGGCTAATCTCATTATTGTTTGAAGAAGTCTTAGTCTCAAAGATACCAACACCAATTCCATCAGCGTAGTACTGCTTCACATCCTCAAGAGCGGCTTCAGAATCCCAGGTAGCCAGGTGATCGGGGTACCATGAAAGAGCACCAAGAGGAAGACCGTCAATTGCAGAAACAACTGCAGTATTGGTATAGGAGAAGTCTTCTGGCAAGCCAGTTACATCTGCAAATCCTCCACCAGTTTCAGTACCACCACCAGGAACAGTTGACGCCAGGCCATCACCGAACCAAATCTTAGTTCTGTCCCAGGTTTCACCTTCATCAGCTGCCTGATAATTAGCTCTTGCGAAATGGGCCCACTCTTCTGCTGCGGCTTCATCTGCGGGTGATTGTGTGACTACACCAGGATCAGTGTCAATGTCCCAGTTGTTATCAGCCTTGATACCATCCCAGTCTGCAATAAGAGCCAATTCCCTGTCAGCAAACATGGGTACTGGTGTATTTAAAACTGCAGTGGGTACGCCATCATCACCTACTGTTCCCCATGGACGGAATGAAATGGGCTTGTCAAACTTATCGTTGTACTCTCCATTATAATACTTGTCCAGCAATGGGCTAAACCAGTTCAGGTTATTGGAAGCCAGAATTTTAACATCTTCCTGTGCCGGAGCCGATTCAACTCCACCCGGTGCACCTGCCCAGAAGTCTGATTCAATGGTATCAAACCTGATCTGACCACTTGGGATAAAGTCCTCACCAATCTGGGTTGACCATGTAGCCTCACATTCACCTTCCCAGTTCGCATTCAGGAACAGGTTATTGGTAACGTAAGCTTCAGCAAAACGCTCCAACCAGATGGGATATTTGGTTGAATTATAGAAGGTGTTGTGATTCAGATACATAAATTCTGTAACCGTACCTTTTCCGAACAGAGGCATTCCACCATTGGAAACAGTGGTGTTTTCAATCCAAAGGGTATCAAATGCTTCGCCGTTGTTTCCACGGGCAAAAACAACATAATTCCATGAATTTGAAAGCTGGGACAGGTCACGGAAATAAGAGTTTTTAATGTACACATTGGCATAGCCTGTAACATCTCTCATTCCAAAAATATCTGCCCTGGCATTTTCGGTTACAAAATTTTCCAGCTTAAGTCTGGCTGTTTTACCTTTGAAATTGAACAGGGTTGTACCCAATTCATTAAGGTTCATTGCAGGCCAGTACACATTTGAAATCGTCAGGTTGCCAGAACATTCATTGGCAAATTTCTCTACACCCTCAAGAGGTTGCATCAGAACGATGGGCATGTTGCCACCCTCTTCGCCTTCAATTATAAGCGTAGCCAGGGTATCAGCAAATACAATTGCAGCTTGCTGGATATAAACCTGGTCTTTCATTAACTTGTATACCCGGCTAGGATTCAGACGTGTAATACCATCTGCAGCAACATCAGTGTTAATGATGAGCTCAAGCTGACCAATGTTTTCGGCCCCACCTGGTATTTCAATTACAGGTTCAGCTGGATCGACCTGCGCTTTTACAGACACCGACGAAATAATCAGGGCTGCAAAAGCAATCATTAAATAGTTGACTTTTCTCATAATTCGAAATTTTAGTTAATAATTTGGAAAATTTATAATCTACTCACATTAAAATACATAGCGTATACTTAACTGGCTTGTCAGGCCATAATATTCGATTTGACTGGGCAGATTGTATCCACTTGCCCCCATATAATGTTCATCCATACTCTGGGTCAGGTTTGAAATATCCAATTGTATGGATAACCTTTCGGTAATAGCCTGCTTGGCCAGAAAATCCATTCGAAAATGTGCCCTTTTAAATCTGTCCAGGTTAGGACTTGTCGGATCAAGGCCCTGAAGAGATTCGCCCTGGTAACGGAAGGAAAACCTGGTGGAGAAGCCTTTATAATCCCATCCAATAAGTGCGTTATAAATGGAGTTGGGCTGGTCAAGCATGACCCCTTCCCTGGTTGCATAATCAGCATGCGTAATTTTTTGGGGGACGGGAAAATCATCGGTAAACTCAGTCCAGATATCCAGGTAGGGAAATTCGGTTTTTGATCGGATAAATGTGTAGTTCAGATCCAGCACCAGGCCGCTGAGTAAACCCGGTAAGTACCAGAAATTGGTCTGCCAGCTTACCTCAAATCCGACAAAGGTTGCCGAGTTTGGATTATTAACCGGGAAGTTATTCATGGATGAAGTTCCAGTCAGTGGGTTAAAAAGATCTTCGGTATACAAATGCTGCGGTGCCTCAAAAGACTCCATCAATTCAGCCGGCACTCCTTCTGCAATGTCAAAATAGCCATTATTATAATCCGGGATTCGGTATAATAAATTGCTCAGTTCCTTGTAAAAGAAATTTATGGTGAAAAGACCAACTTTGTTCGTGTAGAAAGATACACCCAGATCATAATTATTAGCCAGGGCCGGCTTCAGATAGGGATTGTAGGCTCTAATACTGAGTCTGTCAAAGTCCGAAACCATTCCAGGAG
>JAOZLK010000043.1:0-10915 GCA_029934875.1 Bacteroidales bacterium
TCACTCTGGGTGGAAACCGAAGCTTTTGAACACAAGGGAGGCTGGGTCATCGACCAGCAATCAATGGACGTGATGGGATCGCCTTATCTCATGGCCCATGGAATGGGCATCCCTGTGGAAGATGCATCCACAACCCTGGAGTTTCCAAAAAATGGGACTTACCGGGTTTATGTTCGAACCCGAAACTGGACAGCACCGTGGTCGGACCATGCCGCCGGGCAGTTCCAGGTTCTCATTAACGGGAAAGCCATTGATTTTAATTTCGGCGGTGGTAGCCGGGACTGGAACTGGGTTGATGCCGGGAGCATTGAAGTGAAAGAACTCCAGGTAGAGCTTTCACTACATGATCTCACAGGTTTTAACGGGAGATGCGACGCCCTTTACTTTACAGCTAAAAAAAATGATATTCCCCCGAATTCTGTGGCAGAAATGGATCAGAAGAAAGAGGAGCTCCTGGGGCATGTCCCTGAAACTGATGAGCAATCCTTTGATTTTGTTGTGGTAGGTGGAGGAATGGCAGGCACATGCGCAGCCATTTCCGCGGCCCGGCTCGGGGTGAAAGTGGCATTGATTCAGAACCGCCCGGTCCTGGGTGGGAACAATAGCTCAGAAGTCAGGGTACACCTGGGCGCCAGAATCAACCTGGATCCATATCCTGCCCTGGGTAACCTGGTTAATGAGATCGGCCCAATTCGTGGCGGAAATGCCCGACCGAAAGAATATTATGAGGATGAAAAAAAACTGAAAGCTGTGCTTAATGAGCCGAACATCTCATTATATCTGAACCACCACGCCAGACAGGCGATGATGAGCGGGGACAGGATTACCAGGGTTCTCGCAGAAAATCTTGAAACAGGAGAGACAATTTCCCTCTCGGCACCCCTCTTTGCCGACTGCACAGGAGACGGCTCCCTGGGTTTTCTTGCCGGTGCTGAGTACATGTCAGGACGGGAGAGCAGGGACAAATTCAATGAACCCACTGCACCAGACAGGTCCGACAATCTAACCATGGGTATTTCGGTGCAGTGGTTTGCAGAAAGCGCTGACCAGCCTGTAGATTTTCCGCTTATTACCTGGGGACTTCCCTGGGACGAAAGAAAGTCCTTTGCCATCACCAGGGGGGACTGGGACTGGGAGACCGGCATGGGCAAAGACATGATCAATGAAACCGAGTACATCAGGGACTACGGCTTGCTGGTCGTATACTCCAACTGGTCCTACCTGAAGAACCTCCATCCTGAATCAGATAGATTCAGCAAAGAAGACCTGAAATGGGTGGCATACATAGGCGGCAAGCGCGAGTCGAGAAGGCTTTTGGGAGATTATGTGCTGACTGAGAACGATCTTGTGAACCAGAACCTCATGCCAGACGGGACCGCCTCCACCTCATGGACCATTGATCTGCACTATCCCGATCCGGAGAACCAGGATCTTTTTGAAGGAGAAGCCTTCAGGTCCATTGCCAGACATACTAAAATATACCCCTACCCCATTCCCTTTCGTTGTCTTTACTCAAAGAACACCGAAAACCTGATGATGGCCGGACGTGACATTTCTGTTTCCCATGTAGCCCTTGGTACGGTAAGACTGATGAGAACCGGGGGAATGATGGGAGAGGTTGTGGGCATGGCCGCATCAATCTGCAGGGAACAAAATGCTACTCCCCGTGAGGTCTACCAGCACCATTTCTCCCTTCTGGAAGAACTTATGAGGAAGGGTGTTGGGAATGCCAGCCTTCCGCCTGCCCAGAATTACAACATGGGAGGGACCCTGATGAAGACCCTGAAAGATTAATAATCTTCCTCATACTGGATCTGAGAACTATTCCCTTCGCACTACCTTAAACCAGGCACTGCGCTTATCCGAAAGTACATTGAGCAGGTAGGTACCCGCAGGGTAGGCGCTCATGGACAGATTATTGGAACCGTTCACAAGCTCTTTTTCTGCAAGGAACCTGCCCTGGATATCATATAAGCTCATTTCTCCCGAGAAAAGATTAAAGTCAAGGACCAGGTTTTCCTGTACCGGATTGGGATAGATCCTGATGTGGGATTCCAGGTCATCCTGAACAGCTGTAGTCGATCCATAAGTATAAATATAGGGCAGGTAGTTGGGTGCGGTAATGGTAATCTGGAAAGCCTCCGGAGTATCCTTAAAGGTGTGATTTGAAACATTTTGAACCACCTGTTTATAGCCTTCATCCAGATCCAGACTACTCAGGCATATCCGGCAATTGCTTATTCCATCGGTATTAACCATCAGATCCTTTCCCAGCATATAAAGCCTGACATTGCTGAATCGGGACGGATTTCGGGTAAACAATGGAAGTTCGGGATCGCCAAGGGGATTAATGGCATAGAGGAGATAGAGATAAGTGCCACCTGAAGTACCGATATTTGCAAATTCAGATTTCGCTGCGGAAGCAACTGTGGCAAAGGAGTTCCAGTGCTTTCCCAGCCTTCCAGAGAAAAGATAATCCAGGAAACTGGCATTGTACTGAAAGGAGGGGCCCAGTGAATATGACATATCGGGAAGTCCGAATCCAAGGCGGGAGCTTCCAAAAAATGCCACTCCTCCCCCCTTTGGATTTCTCAGGAAAGCTTCACTGAGGCAGGGATCGATGGAGTCGAAAGCATTTACATCACAGGCATTGGAAAGAATCACTCCTGATGTGGTATTTGAAAGGCTGGAGGCGTCATTTACATCAAACCTGCGCCCCTCTTCCATCAGCAGGGTATTGATATCGCCATGACCCGAAAAATGAAAATAGGCAAAACCCTTATTCAGCTGCTCAGAAAGGTTTGAAGCGCTTACCTGGTAATCTTTGTCCCCGTAAAAATCGGTTCCGGTATCAAATAGTTTGACCATCTCTCCATCCCAGTGCTTGGATATATGATTTTCGTACATAATTTCGGAGCGATGATGGCTATCACTTTTACCCGACCATAGCGTCCAGGTCTTCACACCTGCAAGCAGCATTCTGTCACTGAAACCCCGGGCCGGCTGCTGCTGTTCATAATGAAGTGTTTTATTCACAAAGACCCTTACTTCTTCCTCGTTTCGAACGGATATCCTGGACAGGTATATTTCCGGAACCAGGTCATTATCATCGTGGTAAACCTGCCCGATCTTATCATCGATAAGTGCATTCCAGTCAAAACGCTTGTCGAAACAGGCATAAAACAGATCTGTTGGAATGGCTTCATCAGTCACTTCAGTACTCCCATTCAATACATAGCTAAAGCAGCCCTGAACCGGCACCACATCATGATCTCCTCCCATAAGCACCCATGTAAGCCCATCGTTTACATACCTGTCAAAGAGATAACGTTTGATACTTAACTGAATCCTTTCTTCATGATACCGCTCTGCAATCTCATTTACAGTAATAATTTCAGCGTTTAATCCTTTCCGAATCTTCCATTCCAACAGGGGCATGAATGAGGGCAGCAGTTCTTTGGTGGTGATGATCAGGTAATCTATGGCCTCCCCTGAAGATTTCTCATAGAAAAGCTCCTTTTCCGGATAGTGTTTATCCATATCCCCGGCATTCAGCACACGCTTTTTCAGTGAGCTTACCACCATACTGTCGGGCCTTAGTGCAGAACGTCTATTCTCACTCAGGCTGTAGCTAAGCTCCAGGCTTATATGCTGCACCAGCTTTAATTCCCGGGTTTCGCTGTCGTATTTAAAAGGCGAAAAGGTAAAACTGAAGCATGTATATCCACGCTGTATCATGGTCGATGAAAAGGAAAGCACCTGGTCTGGAAAAGAGCCATTGAATGCACCTTTTACTATTCGTTCATGTGGCTCAGTACCTATTGGCACAGGAAGAGAAACCCTGTCCAGGATAACATCCCTTCCAACAATCGAATCCTGGACAGTATAAGTAAAATCCGTCAGTTCAGCGCCATTTGGGACCAGGACAGAGATCGATCTTAATGGCAGGGAAGGTCCCCCGGGATTCTCAGAATAGTAGTAATGAAAATCAAGGGCCTCAAGCCTGCACCCCTGATCTCCTGTTGATACCATGCGAAATTCATCCATCGAGACAGACAGTTCAGCTGCACTTTTGAACTGGGCATCCATGCCGGAAAATGAAAATGCCAGCAAGGCAATAAGGATATATCTTGCTGCCCCCCTCATCAGTCCAGGATTTTTATATAATACTGGTAACCTGGCTCAAGATCACAGGTGGATAAGCCACCTTCTGCTGTGTCCGGCCGGCCATTATAAAACCATAAAAAGGCGCTTGGATCCGAAGAAATTGGATCCGGATTAAAGTAGGCATAATAGAGCCCTGTGGACTCATCTTTCTCCAGCGGATAAGAGGTGAAATAACCTTCGGAATAAGAGTGTCGCTTGATCATATGAACCCCATTATCCAGTTGATGCATACTGTCGTCCACCAGGAAAAGGGCACAATCTGCTTCCACGGGGATCGTGATGGTATCAATGCTTTCTTTCACAGAAACCTCGACTGGCTCATAAGAAAAGCTGGCAAATTGCTGTCCGTAAAGAGAAGCGGGCAACATGCTGAACTCCAGGAGATATTGCCCCGCGGGGAGTGAGAATTGAAAATTTTCCAGGTTGGCATCGCGTAAATCAAAGCGATAGCTGGTCCCATTGCCTGAAAAAGTCACCAGGCCTCCTAAAATACGATGCTCAAATGCTGGAGGAACTGGCTCCTGTTCAGAGAATGCATTGTCCAGCTTAAAACCCTCGGCTTTTACAAAGAATTCCACATCTGCCACCTCCTCGCAGGCATGCAGTGTCATCATCATCAGCAATATGAATCCTATCCTTCCCATCACTACAACTATGCCGGGGTCTGAACAAGCGTACCAAACCACTTGCAAGTTATGAAAAATTGGGGAGCTTAGGTATTACAAAGACTGCAACTACAGCTCAAGTATTTTAATGTTCTTAAAACTCACTGCATCGCCATGATCCTGCAGGAGGATGTGTCCACTTTCGGCTTCACCAAATACCGGCCAGTCCTTATACTTACTGTAGGCCACCAAAGCCTTCCACATCTGGGTTCCTCTCTCATATTCAACGATCTTGATCCCATTCAGGTAGTGGGCCACCTTTGCCCCCTGAACTTCGATCCTTGCACGGTTCCATTTCCCAATCCCGTTAAAACGAATCTGCCTGTTATCATCACCATAGATGAGGGCATCAGCCTCGATCAGGTCATAGAGCGATCCCATGGTGCGATTCCCGCTTACACCCATTTTTGCGTCCGGGTGATTCTGATTATCCAGGATCTGAAATTCACAGCCGATGGCAGATCCGGCGCCGGTATTCAGGTCGGGGTCCACAAAATATTTGATCCCGCTGTTGGCTCCTTCTGAGATTAAGAAATCCACTTCCAGGACAAAATTTTCATATTTCTTAATGGTGACAATATCACCCCCATTGGCAGACTCTCCACCATCAGCGTCTTCTACAGACAGGATTCCATTATCCATAAACCAACCGCTTTGCGGGAAGATCTCCAACTTGGCTCCCCTCCATCCGTCGCTGCTCTTTCCGTCCCACAGAAGCATCCAGCCATCCTTCTCCTGGGAAGAAGAAAGCGCATTGGCAAGGTAACTTACCTCCGGAGCCAGCTCCACATCCGCAAGCATGTATTTTCCAGGCTCCTCGATAATGATCCTGATGTTTCTCCAGGCAATCTCTTTCCCATCCAGTGATTGATCACCTATGGAATGAACCTGCAGGGCGATAAACCCTTCTTTGCGCTGATCGTCCACAAGGTTGGCGAAATTTACCCCGTTTATATAGGTTCGAATAGTGCTTCCTACAGCCTCTACCCGAATCTTATTCCATTCTCCCAGTTTGTTGTTTTTTGCTGCACAGGGATTATAGGACATGGGGTAAAGCCATCCCCGGGAGGCTTCCTCGTAAATCCCTCCTGCCCAGGGCCTGTCATCGTGGTCATCACACTCCACCTGGTAGCCGTTTACCCGCTCTGCACCGTTCGGTTTATGGGTAATACTGCGGAACTGAACACCCGAGTTAAGCCCCCGATCCATCTTCATCTCATACTCCAGGATGAAATCTCCATAGAGTTTCTTTGTAGCCATAAAAGAGTTGGGAGTCCCCACCATGGAAGTTCCGATAACTTCCCCATTTTCAACCCTGTATTCGGCAGATCCGTCCAGCTGTTCCCAACCCTTCAGGTTCTTTCCGTTAAACAGTTCAACCCACTCCTGGGCATTAAGGCTAAGACCTGTGGCTATAGCCAGCATAGAAAGTACAATTCTCTTCTTCATGTATTTAGTTGATTTAAATTTCTATTTATTTTTTTCCTGAGCACTGTGTACTGTGTACTATCCCCTGAGCACTGTGTACTATCCCCTGAGCACTGTGTACTATCCCCTGAGTACTTATTGAGTGGTGAGCATGGGATTGGTATAATAAATTTTCTGATGGAACTCGAAATCGTAGAGGGTCACCTCCCTCATCAGGTAGTATGATTCCCAATAATTTTCAATGGAACGAATGTAGTCCCTTTTAGCTCCCTCCCTTTCAGCCAGCGAGATGTTCAGATCGGTAATGCTTATCTCGCCATTCTGAAAATTCTTCAAAGCAATGAGGTAACCGGACGCTGCAACCTCATCGGCGGCCTTGGCTGTTTCAATTTGCGATTTGATCAGGTTAAACTTTTCCACCTGTACCACCACACGCCTCTCGAAATCCTGCCGGTCCTGGTCCACATCATAGAGTACCAGTTCGCGCTGCGATTCTGCCAGCTTTACCTGCGACTCGGAACGACCCCAGTCAAGGATGGGAATACTCATGGCAAGGCGAACGTTTTGTTGCTGCTCGGTATTTTTGTAGATCCCCCCCAGGTCATTTGAGCTGTTGGAAATCCCGTAGCTCATATTCAGTGATGCATTTACACCTGCATTTCGCTTGGCCCGGGTAAGATCCTGATCGGCCTGGATCAGTCTTCGCTCAAACTGGGGAGTCTCCTTCCGGTTTTCCAGGGACTCTGCAAGAGCTTTATCCGCATCAATCTCCCAGAGGATCATATCCAGCGGAATGCTCAGGGAGATCATCTGGTTCTGATCAAGCCCGATATACTTTTTCAATTCATAATCAGCATTCTTCAGATTGATCCGGGCATTATTCAGAGCCTTCTGAGCGCTAAAAACCGATAACTGGATCCTTGAGTAATCATTTTCAGATATATTCCCCAGTTCCCGTTTCACCTGGGCAATCTTCAAATTGTCGCGACTGTTTTTAAGACTACTCTCAGCCAGGGCGAAGTCAGTCTGTACCCTCAGGTAGCTAAAAAAACGTGAGGATGCATTGTAGGAAATCTCCTCAACGTCTTCAATGAATCTTTTCTGGGCTTCTTCATAAACCAGTGGTTCAGTCATCCTGGTCCACTTCATCCAATTATAGGCAAACAGTGGCTGGTAGATTCCCACACTTACAGGGTAACCTGAGAAACCGACCGTGTTGTTGTTGAAATCCTGAATCCGGACCACCCCGCTGGCGGCATAAACTGTGGCTCCCAATTGAGGTATTGGCTGATTAATAGCCAGCTGCGCGGAAGTCTCCAGCTGGGTAATCTGGTTAAATATAATACTCCCATCGGGCTGAACAATGGGCTTGGTCTGGTTTTCAAAATCCGGAAGTGTACCTGAAAGGGTCAGCTGTGGTCTGAAACGGGTTTGGTGGTTTTTCCAGCGCCAGTAGTAGTTCACATCCCGGTTCTGGGCATACTTAATTGCTGAAGACTGAGAAATTGCCAGGTCCACCACGTTCTTCAGACTCAATGAATACACCAGCTTATCCTGGGCAAACAGATTCGCTGCACCAAATAAAAGAGAAAGTGAAATGATAAACTTATTCATGATTTTTACTGCTTCACTTAATCCCTGTCTCCCTCAAATCTTCCACGGAGGAGACTGCCGACAGGACCACCCGGTCTCCTTCCTCCAAACCCTCTGTGATCTCCACAAATTCAGGAGTTTTCAAGCCGGTAACCACAGTCACCACCTTTGATCCTCCCTCTATCAACACAAATACCTCATGCTCCTTTCCCCTGCCAAAAACCGATCCGTTTGGAAGACGCAATACGCTGTCACGCTCGGCCCTCACAATCTCCAGGCTGGCTGTCCGGTTGGGTCGCAACTTATAGTGGCTGCTCTCCTCCAGGTTCACATCAAAATCAATTTGCCGATCACGGATCACTGGGTTTACGGTCCCAATTACACCTCTAAGCTGCTCATTATCGATTGTAACATATACTCTTATTCCCGTCTTAAGGCTTTCAGCGAAGTCATCATCCACCGTTCCCCTGATTTTGAAATTGGAGAGATCGGACATTTCAATAAGCAACCTGTCGGTATTTACTTTTTCTCCAACCTTCCCCTGAATAGAGAGGATTATTCCGGCTGAAGGAGCCCTGATAATCATTTTGCTCAGTGCCTCCTCCTTGGCTGCCAACACTTTCTCCTGCATTTCAATCTGCAGTCTCAAACCCTGCTCATCGGCCTCCAGCTGCTGAAGTTTTATAGAGTTTTTCTCCTTCAGCATCACCAGATCCTGTTCAGCCAGTTCCAGTTCCTGTCTTGTCTGCTCGAATTTTGCAGGAGAGATTCCTCCCACCTCTAAAAGCTGCTCCTGGTCGGCCAGCTCGGCGTTCAAAGAGGCAATCCTGAGATTTTTTACCTGCACATTATATTCCAGATCGACCTTGGCACTCCGGGCGCTCAAACCATTCTTAAGAAGGGAGTTGTGCTTCACTTCCAGCTGATCCTTAATGTTATCCACCTCAGTTTGAATGGGAGCAGGATCCAGAATGATAATTGGCTCTCCCTCGTTCACATGGCTTCCTACCTCCTTCAGAATCCCCTTGATAATACTTGAGGCGGGACTCAAAATAATCACCTCGCTTTTGGGTTCAACGATGCCCTCGCCCGGGAAAGATCTAACGACCCTTCCAATTTCCACGTTGGCCACCTGAACATCCTGGCTATTTGATGTATCTGAGTTAAAAGGAACAAAAACCACCATCACAATGGCGGCCATTAGTAACATTGGAATTCCGATATATATTCCGTTGCGTATTCTGGACATTTTCAATAAGAATAAGGGTGCTTCCTGGAATTAAGATTGCAAGTTATAAAACATATATGTAAGAGGGAAAAAAAATCCCACCAAGCTGTTCATAAGTGAGAAATTTCTACAAAAATCATGCCTGAATCAGCTTACATGCTCACCTGTTTGGAAATTGCCGATTTAATGGGGTCCAAAACCCGCTCCAGCATACGTTTTTTGTCCGTGAGTATCTCTGCCTTGCCCTGCATATTCTGGCTGAAGGGAATATCAATCTTATAATAGGTATGAAGGCCCTGGGGAAGCTCAACCTCCACCATGTAAGTATCATCATCAGGCACAGCTGATATATTGACCACTTCACCTTTTACCATCCCGAATTGCAAATGTGGAAAATTATCAAACTGTATATTCACCTGGTTTCCCGGCTTCACCTTTCCGGCACCAGCTGTGGGGAGGCGTATCTTCCCGATCATGGATCCCGATTCGATAGGAATGATGGTGAGTACCTTTTCTCCTTCCCCAACATTCTGGTTCTCACTCCAGAAGCGGGTAAAAGTTACGGTCCCGCTAACCGGGGCAACCAGCAGGTAGGTCTGTTCCCATGATGCAAGCGATGCATTGAGGTTATTTAAGGCCTCTTCAAGAATATTAATATTTTTTGATTGGTCCTCCTGCTGCTTCAGCTGCAGGTCCACAATTTGCTCCTCAATGCGGCCTACACTGATGTTATTCTCAGCAATCAGGCTCACAATTTCCTGCCACTGGTTTCGCTTTCCAAGCATCGCTGAATGTGACTTCTCCATATCAGACTCTGAGACAACAGACTCGATGTAGAGATCGGCATCCCTGTTGGCCTGGCGTTGTGCAAGGTTGTACTCTTCTTCTGCAATCCGGGCCCGCTCCGACAGGCTCCTTGCCAACTCCCTCTGGCGCTCAAGTTCCGACCTTAGTAATGCAATCCTTCGTTGATGGTAATCGAGACGTCTGAATTCAATATAATCCCGATAGGCCTTCAAAAAGATGGAATAGTCGGTCTGAACGGTTCCCAGCTGGGCATTCCGGAGGTCAGGAAGATCTCCCTCAAAATCCTCGATGGCAATGGTATCAATGAACAGGACTCCCGACTTCAACCTCAATATATCCTCGTAGGAGGCGGGATTTTCAATCATCGCCAGTACTTCCCCGGCTTCAACCAAGTCGCTGTTAGCTACAAAAAGATCTGTGATTTTTCCGCTGGTGCGTGCTTCAATATCTACAGCCGGATTGACGGAGGTAATCAGGATGGGCGCCCTTTTTATTTCGGGATATTTAAACATCCAGCTGCCAAAAACCAGGAGCAAAACAAGGATGAAAAAGAGGATCATGCCATTGCGCGTGATCCATGATGGAACCCTGCCCAGCATATCTTCAACTTCTCTTTTCTGAAGCTCAATCTTCCTTGCAGATAATTCGTCCGGCATAATCAGTCTAATTGCTTGAGGCTAATATAATGAATATTTGATATCTTTCCTGAATGAAGCTTTCAGTACTTATAACCTTCCTCCTCCTGATCTCCCTGACCCTCTTTTCTTCCCACACTCCAAAAGCCGATACTGCATTTCCAAACATCATATATATCCTTGCTGACGACCTTGGCTATGGAGATGTTTCAGCACTCAATCCCCAGGCTGCCTGGAAAACCAAACAGATAGACAGGATAGCTGCTGAAGGTATGGTTTTCACCGACGCCCACAGCGGATCGGCTGTCTGTACGCCCACCCGCTACGGAGTGCTCACAGGACGCTACGCCTGGCGAACCCGCTTAAAAAAGGGAGTGCTCTGGAGCTGGGAT
>JAOZLK010000043.1:10925-14206 GCA_029934875.1 Bacteroidales bacterium
AAGCTGGGATCCGCCCCTGATTGAACCTGCAGAGACAACAGCCGGATCATTATTACAGGCAAAAGGATATCATACCGCATGCATTGGCAAATGGCACCTGGGATTAGGATGGCAATTCCAGGATGCAGAAAATGAGGTGGCGGATTTCTCATTGCCGGTATCCGGTGGGCCAGTGAACCTTGGCTTTGATCATTTCTTCGGGATCACGGCCTCCCTGGATATCCCCCCCTATGTTTACATTGAGGATGACCTGGCAACCATGGTTCCTGAGAGCTATACCAGGAATGACTCCAAAATGAGCTGGTGGCGAAAAGGATTGACCTCAGAGGACTTTGATCATCAATTGGTTTTACCCCTCCTGACTAAAAAAGCCGTGTCTTACATCGACCAACAGGCTCGGTCAGATAATGCACAACCCTTTTTTCTCTATTTTCCCCTACCAGCACCTCATACCCCCATCCTGCCCCTGGATGAGTTTAAGGGAAAAAGTAAAACCAATGCCTATGGCGACTTCGTATTGCAGGTAGATCATGTTGTGGGACAGATACTGGAGGCCCTCGAGAGAAACGGGATCAAAGATGAGACCCTTTTGATTTTCACAAGTGACAACGGCTGCTCTCCCGAGGCAGATTTTGATGGACTGTCCGCTTATGGGCACAATCCCTCATACAATTTCAGGGGTGCCAAGTCCGATATTTTTGAAGGCGGGCACCGCATTCCTTTCCTGGTCAGCTGGCCCGGCCAGGTCAAGCCCGGGGGAAAGAGCGCTCAGACAATATGCCTTACTGACCTCCTTGCCACCCTTGCAGCGATTACAGGGTATGATTTGCAGGCAAGCGAGGGTGTGGACAGTTACAACCTGCTACCGGCAATGCTTGGCAACTCAGAAGAGAACATCCGCGAGGCTACGGTACACCATTCTGTAAATGGCTCATTCGCAATCAGGAAAGGTCCCTGGAAACTGATCCTCTGTCCGGACTCAGGTGGGTGGAGCACGCCACTTCCCGGCAGTCAGGAAGCAGGCAATCTTCCGGCCTACCAGCTATACAACCTGGAGGAAGATCCGGGCGAACAGGACAACCTATATCCTTCCAGACCGGAGATAGCCCTGGAACTGGAAACGCTGCTGACAGAATATAAGGATGCGGGTAGAAGTACTCCTTTAAACAGATAATCTCATGAGAAAAGGCTACATAAAGCTCTGTACTCTTACAGTTTTACTTTTATCCGTCTTAGCCCAAAGCCAGGGACAGACCAGCTGGGTCAAACAGCTTAGCCCGGCAACGGAACATTTAAGCAGCATTTTCTTCCTGAATACGGAGACCGGCTGGTCAGTGGGGGAATCCGGGGGTGTGATATTAAAAACCACCGACGGCGGAGCATCGTGGACCCAGATTGCTTCCGATCAAAACACCAGTTATTATGATATCTATTTTGCCGATAAGGACAAAGGCTGGGCTGTCGGATCAAGGTGTTTAGAAAATGGATGTGATGGCATAATTATATATACCGGGAATGGAGGGGCAAACTGGACCGAGAAGGAAATAGTGAAAGACATTTATTTCCTGTCTCTTCACTTTGTGAGTAACACAACAGGATGGGCCACCACAGGTCCCTTCGGCACAATCTATAAAACCACCGATGGAGGAATGAATTGGACAGCCCAGGAAACCGGCAGGGAAACGGATTTTTACGACTGCCATTTTTTTGATGTACATACGGGCCTTGTGGCAGGCAGAGATGGTCTTATTATGCGCACTACCGATGGTGGCGAGAATTGGACTCAAAAATCCGCGGGTCTTGCAGATTCTTTTAATGGGCTTCATTTTGTCAATGAAAACCTGGGGTGGGCTGCCGGCACAAAGCTCCTGGAGGGTGAAGCAGTTTTAGCTTCTACAAGCAACGGAGGGCTGAGCTGGAGTATTAAAACTACCGTAGAAGGGGATGTCGGGTTTAATGATGTGAAGTTTATTGACGAGAACAGGGGCTGGATAGTTGGTGAAAGTGAAGAAGGCGCAGTTATTTACTATAGCAAGGACGGTGGCAAAAACCTGGAGTCGCAAAGCCATAATGCAAGCATAAATAAATTTAAAGCCCTGGATGTTATAGATGCAAGTAATGCGTGGATTTCAGGAAATGTCGGGAATATTCTTCGTATGCTGCCTGACCCGACTCGGGGAACCGGGGATGCTATAGCTTCCGGGAGAATGTTCGGCGATATCTTTCCAAATCCGGGAAGCGGGTCGGTTAATGTTCCCTTTGATTTAAAGTCTGGCGGTCATGTTAGCCTGCTCATTTATGATCTGTCGGGTAAAATTACTGAGAATGTTTTCGACGAATATCTTCCCGCCGGCAAACATACACAAGAGGTAAATATTGAGAACCTCACTGATGGAATCTATCTCTTCAAAATTCAAAGCAATGGATTTTCAGAGACTCAGAAATTAGTGGTTTACTAATCCTACCTGTTAATTAATATAACAAACAAATTAGTTTGATCCCAAGGCAGTATCCAAACACGAGACCCGCCCTCTGGAGGAAGTCTACTTCATGGTCTGGAAAGAGAAATAGGAATTACACCATTGATAAGTTTCAGAACTATAATTGTACAATGAAAAAAGAAAAAGCAGTATCAAACATCCATTTTAGAATGATGGTAAATGTTATGAGTGTAGTGAAAAACATTCGTGACATAAAAAAGGAAATTATCCGAAGTGGAATAAAAGAAGGAAGTCTTGTTTTAGATTATGGCTGTGGCCCCGGCTTTGTCACTGTTCCTGCCGCTAAAATTGTTGGTTCCCAGGGAGTGATATATGCGTTGGATATACATCCGTTTGCAATAGAAATCATTGAAAAAAAGATAAAGAAACATGGCCTGAAAAATGTTAAAACAATAACACCCGGTAATGGAACTGGATTACCGGACAAAAGTATTGATGTTGCTCTTTTGTTTAATGTTATCTTCATGATAGAAGATAAAGAGAAACTCATTGATGAACTGCACAGGATTTTGAAAACGGGAGGTGTAATTTCTGTCGTTAATAATGGCTTAGGTTCTAAGTTTAAGAATAAGCAAGTAGCAGAAAAGAGTCTGACAGATATATTCTGTCAAAACAATAATTTTGTTCTGTTAGAAAAAATCAGGAATAATCTGAATTTTATAAAACGAATTCATCATTAACAATCAATCGACCTGAAGGATGACCCGGAGTTGATTGAGAAATACATTCATATGCATAAATGGGAGAATAACTTAAAGCCCAAGAAATGAAAAACCAAAG
>JAOZLK010000044.1:0-13719 GCA_029934875.1 Bacteroidales bacterium
ATCTTGAATGTCTCCTTGACTATCGAATCCCCGGAAGCTTCCATTCCCTCCTGCTCCGAGAATTTCATGAATGAGGTTGTAATACTTTTATCATAAAGCAGGTCTATTTCGTTATAGTATCTCCATTCCTCATAGGTCTTACCGAAGTATTCGCGTGATGTGCTATCGTGAAACAGGGTTATATCCAGTCTTGGATCAAAATTACCTTCAACATCCCTCTCCTTTTTAAAGGATTCAAGCACAAAAGCAGTCGGCGCGATATCTGAGTAGATTCCCACTCCACTCATTTCACGGATACCGTAAGCCCTGTGAATCCCGTTTTCATCCTCTTCGCCCTGCGGTCCGTTTAAGGTGTAATTTACCAGGAAGATCGCTTCTTCATTTGCGGTGACACCATCGTTAATCCAGTTTTCTGCGAAGTTCTCCAGCAAACGGTACTCTTCTGATCCTATGACTGCGGCGAATTGCTCCTGGGCCAGGTCATACTGATGATGCTGCATGTAAAACTTCCCCAGCTGGGCCTGGGCTGCACCCCTGGTGACCCGCCCGTACTGATCCAGGGGATACTCGGAGGCCAGGGGCAGGTCTTCGATAGCATCAAAAAGTAAGCTTTCAGTCAGCGCCAGGATGGAGACACTGTCGGCCTGTGGAGCAAAATCGTCAGTGGCACCAAGCTCCTGATCGACATAGGCAATGTTGTAACCAAACATTTGAATAAGGTTGTAATAAGCAGTGGCAACGAGGAATTTGGCTTCTGCGACCATGTTGTTGATGTTTTCACTATCGCCCACACCAGGTGCCCTTTCGATGACCTGGTATGAGCGTGAGATCAACTTATACATATAATTCCACCAATAGAATTCCCAGGGTTCTTCAATGAACCTGGCCACATTGTATAATTCACCGCTTTTCCGGGTTACCGTGCCGATGTCAGACATGGTGAGGGCTGCCTGGTTATAACGGCCTCCTCCATAAAATTGTTCCTGCATCATGGCATATGCACCCATTAAACCTGTGTAGACATCATCTTCTGTCTGCCAGAAAGATTCAACGGTTGGTGTATTGGGGTTAAACTGGTCAAGTTCCATACAGGAGGCTAGTGCAAGGAAAGAAACTATAATTACAGACAGTTTTATTTTTTTCATAGCTCTTATGTTTAATGTTAGAAGGACATGTTAAGCCCCAAACTTAGGGTGCGCAGGTTGGGAAATCCTGCCGGGTCACTTCCCGGTGCAAACATTGGCCCAAAAAATTCCGGGTCCAGGCCTCTGTATTTGGTGAGTGTAAACAGGTTCTGACCGCTGAAAAATACTCTGAATGTATTGAGTTTTTTAATGGGTATATTATATCCGATCTGAAGATTCTTCAGACGGAAATAAGCACCGTTCTCCAGATACTGGGTACTTGGCAGTTTACTGAAATGGTTCCAACCAAACACGGCTCTTGGATCGGTTCCCTCGCCATCGTAATAGGGATTATAATCAGCCGGAAAATTAGAGTAGCTGTTGTTGATAAGTCGCTCATACATATTATTATACACATCCCACCTGGTTACACCCTGGAAGAACAGCATAAGATCAAAACCCTTGTAGGATGCATTGAAAGTAAATCCGTATTGGAAGGGATAGACATTTCCGACAGAGATCCTGTCATATTCATTTATAATACCATCCGGCACTCCTGCAAATTCCCCCTGCGGATCGGAGCCATGGTCAACATACCTGGCATCACCGACGACGGGAATCTGATTATAAACTTTAAATCCCTCCGGAAAGGCATCGATGTCCTCCTGGGTGTATATTCCTGTAAAATCCAGGAGGTACCACTGTCCTAGCGGCTGGCCTTCGAAGGATCTAGCCTTGACATAATTCAAATCATCCGTATCACTTATATAAGGCAGGTGAGTCAGTTCATTTATTTCAGTTTCCATGTATGTAAGGTTGGCTCCTATATCATAGGTGAAATCACCGTGCCTGTTTTTATACCTGAGAGCCAATTCGAAGCCGCTTCTTTTTACTCCGCCAGTATTCTCTATGATGGACGTTTGTTCGGCACCGACCGACGGTGGCAGCGGCCTGTTGGCGATAAGATCGGAAGTCTGCCCATTGAAATAATCCACAATGAGTTCGAGCCGTGAGTCAAAGAACCGGATATCAGTCCCAATGTTAATCTCAGCGAGCGTCTCCCACCGGAGGCCTCTGTTGGCCAGCTTCCCGCGTGTGGCTCCCAGGACTGAATTCCCGGCAGGTCCAAGGTTATAGTTGACACCACCAATCGATCTGAGTATCAATTCCGATTGGTAGACATAATCTTCACCGGTTGCATTTCCGACCACTCCGTATCCTGCTCTTATTTTGAAAAAGTCTATAACCGTTACCGAGGAGAAGAAATTCTCACTGGAAACAATCCAGCCTCCCGATACTGACGGGAAGGTACCCCAGCGCACCTCTTTCGCGAACCTGGATGAACCATCGCGCCTGATCATGAAATTTAAGAGGTATTTTTCACCGAAGTCATAGGTCAGTCTTCCGAGGAAGGACTCAATGGCATAGGTACTTTCCTGTCCGGAGCTTTGATAGTTGTTTGCGGGCGCTGTCGACGCATCGATTACCCAGTAATTCTTGCCCGGGAAAGTGTAACCTCCGCTGATGGTGGTAGAATGTCCCCGAGCATTAAACTGCTGGCCAACATAGGTAGCCATAGCCGAAAAACTATGTCTGCCGAACGTTTTCTGATACTGCAGCTTATGTTCGAAAAACCAGGAATAGAATTCAGAATCATATTCGGTCAGGCCGGATTGCAAGGTTTCCAACCATGCGATCTGGCCCGTTTCGTGATAGGATTTAAAATGTGACTGCTCCAGGTCAATACTGGCATTCACTTCATACTCAAGGCCCGGTATGATTTCGAAATTAAGAAATACATTCCCCAGTACATGATTCCCTGTCGTCTCATTGAATATCAGATCCGATAGGGCTTTGGGATTGGGTGCAAAGGTTCTGGCCCTTTTATCGTCCCCGTAACCGTAACCGCTCGGATTATTCTCATCGTAAACCGGTATGACGGGCAGAAATTCATAGACGGCTCCCAGTTCACCTTCAGGGTTTGATAGTTTGGTGCGCCCCACGGTAAGATTCTGCCCGATCTTCAGTTTTTTACCAAGCTTGATGTCGGAATTAATGCGGAAATTATACCGCTCGAATACGGGGTTCCCAACGACCCCTTCCTGACGGGCATTGCTGGCAGAAAAATACACGTTGCTGTTTTCAGATCCTTTTGAAATACTGAAGTTCAGATCCCTGATCGGGGCCGTTTGGGTCATAACATCCTGCCAGTCTGTATACCGGTTCGGATCGTACATGCCGGTGGCGGATGTATCTGCATACAGGTCAGGGGTCCCATCTTCATAAAGGGCCCTGTTGATTCTGGCCCACTGTTCCGTATTTGCAAGTTCTATCTGGTCGGGTATCTGTTGGAGACCAAACCTGGCACTGAAGTTGATCACCGGTTTCCCCATTTTTGCTTTCTTGGTGGTTATGATTATCACCCCGTTCGCAGCCCGGGATCCGTAGATGGCCGTCGAAGATGCATCCTTCAGCACCGTCACCGATTCAATATCATTTGGATTGAGGAAACGGTTGTCATCGGTCAAAACACCATCGATGACAAAAAGAGGATTATTTGCCTCACCGGGATCCCCGGATGTGCCAACGAAAACGTTACCACGAATTTTTATCTGTCCGATTGAACCCGGTCTGCCATCTGTAACGACCGCAACACCAGGCACCAGGCCCTGCAGGCGGTTGGTAACATTGAAGGATTCGCTTTTATTCATTACCTCTACATCTGCAACAGATATGGCACCCGTAATATCTCTTTTTTCCTGGGTCCCGTATCCGACAACAACAACCTGATCCAGGGAAAGGAATTCAGGAGTCATTTGCACGTTAATTTCGGTAAGGTTACCCACTTTTATTTCCTGGGTAGCATAACCCACGTAAGTGAATACCAGCACCGACTCGGCATCCTGAACCTCCAGGGAATAATTACCGTTTTCATCAGTTATGGTTCCCGTGGAAGCCCCTCTAATGGCGACAGTTGTACCCGGCAATCCTGCGTTGTTCTCATCGCTGACTTTTCCACTGATACTGACCTGCCCGAAGGCTGTTTGTAATTGCAGGCCTGCAACCAGGATCAAAATGAAAGTCAGAATGAAATACCGGGGTAGCTTGAAAGGGATCAAATTGTCCATTGTTTAGCTGGTTTTAGTTAGTTCAAGGTTAAAAGAGTGATAAGCACAATTTAAGGGAATAAACTGCCAGGCTGAGAGTAAAATCTTCCTGAAAACAAGGAAAATCTTAGGAAAGAGCGAACAATGTCAAAGACCGACTATGCATGGTACTGCCTTTGACTTACCAGTGTCGATTCGCCGGTAAACTTTGAGGGAACCACCCCGAAATGCTTCTTAAAGGATTTACTGAAATAGTTTGGGTCCAGGTAACCGACTTCCATACTTATTTCTGAAAGGTTCAATTCTCCTTTCAAAATGAGCTCAGCCGCTTTCTTGAGTCGCATGGAGGAAATAAAATCGTTGATGGTTTTACCCGTCAGGCTTTTCAGCTTTTCATAAAGTATGCTTTTGCTCATCCCTACCTCCCTGGAAAATAGCGTTACATCCAGATCTGGATTTGACAGGTGTCTTTCAGCTACCTCCTTTACCCTGTTCAGCAGCTTAATATCCACCGAATTTGAGGTGAGTTCTCCCGGATTAAACACCAGCTGTTTGTTAAATCGCTCCCATAATCTTTCTCTGAGAAGGATCAAATTGTTGATTTTTTCAATCAGGACCTGGGGATTAAAGGGTTTGGTGATATAGTCGTCAGCACCTGATTTGAGACCGGAGATCTGGGACTCAATGTCCGTCTTTGCGGTTAACAGGATGACGGGTATGTGTGATGAGTTGAGATTTTCTTTCACATTCTTGCTGAATTCCATACCATCCATTTCCGGCATCATCACATCGCTGATGATCAGCGAAATGCTATTGTCCTTGAGGATCTCCAGGGCTGCTTTTCCGTTATCTGAAGTATGAATACGGTAGTTTTCTATCAAGATGTCTTTAATGAAATCCCTCATTTCCGTATTATCCTCCACAACCAGAACCTCTGGTCGGTTCTTGGTCTCTTCCGTTGTTGGAGGTGGATCATCCATTTGATTTTCCAGGGTGCTGATATCCAAAAGGAGATCTTCAGCGTGGGAAAAAGGTTTGTCAAGGACTAATTCTCCGGGCAGTAGTTCGTTTTTGGAGAAATATTCTTTGCCCAGGGGCAGACTAATGGTGAAATTGGTTCCGCTCTCGGGATCCTCCTCAGAGGCCACTTTGCTGTCCACTGAAATACTTCCTTTATGCAGTTCAACAAGTTCCTTGGTTACAGCCAGACCTATTCCGGCGCTGGCTACATCCAGGTTGCTGAATTCAAAGGCACTGTAGTATCGTTCGAAAATGTGTTTCACCTTGTTCTTGGAGATACCGATTCCGGAATCCGAAACCAGGATATGAAGCCTGGACCGGTGATCGATTGTATCTTCTGCCAGACTCAGCGTAATGGCAATTTTCCCGCCCTCCGGTGTATACTTAAATGCGTTTGACAACAGATTCGAGATGATTTTTTCAATTTTGTCTGCATCATACCACATCTTTAATTCGCCAATCTGGCTATTGAGCTCATAATCAATTTGTTTCTGTGTGGCAAGATTGGAAAATAGCAAAAAAGTTTCCTTCAGAAAAGGGACAATATTTCCTTCGCTAACAGCCAGTTTCATATGCTCTGTTTCCAATTTCCGGAAGTCGAGTAACTGGTTGATCAATTTCAGTAACCTGCTGGTATTCCTGTGCATCAAATCCAGCTGACCCTTTACATATTTGGACAGCTTTCCATTGGAGAGGATGTTGTCAATGGGACCCTGTATCAATGTAAGGGGGGTTCGCAGTTCATGAGAGATGTTTGTGAAAAATTTAAGTTTGGCCTGGTTAGCAATCCTGACTTTCTTATTCAGTTCCTCAAGCTCGGATTTCTGTTTCACCAGCCGTGCATTGATAACTTTTAATTCTTCAGTCTGGTCCTCCAGAACCCTTTTATTCTCTTCCAGCTGCTCATTCTTGAGTTCAATTTCCCGGGTCCTCTGTTTTACCTGGGATGCAAGTTTCAGTTTCTGACGCTGCATCTGATACATGCGCGCATAAAAGAAAAGGATGAATGAACCGATGATAAATACCGAACCCAAAATCCTGAACCACCAGGTTTGCCAGTAGGGCGGCCTGATCCGGATACCCATTGAAACTTCCTGGTCATTCCAGTAGCTCTCATTATTGGCAGCCCTAATCTTCAGTACGTAATCTCCTCCCGTTATATTTGTGAATGTTGCAACCCTTTTATTTTCCAAATAAATCCAGTCATCGTCAAATCCTTCAAGCATATATTCATACGAATTCTTTTTCGGATCAGCGTAGCCCAATGCAATGAAATCCAATGAAAACACCTTGTCCCTATAAGACAGTTCAATGTTCTCAGTTACAGATATAGATTGAGATAAGATGCTTCTGTCCCCATAATTACCGATGGGTACTGACTGGTTGAAGATCTTGAGATCGGTAAACAAAACAGGTGGACGGTGCCTGTTGCCGGGAAAATCTTCTGGATAAAAACGGGTAATCCCGTTGCTGCTCCCAAGCAGGATCGCTCCGCTTGATAGTATTGTCGCGCACAGGTAGGAATAATGGTTGTTGGTATAACAACCAATGGAATTGGAAGCAATTCCATCCAGGGTAAAATAATTGATAAACATGCTGTTTGGCTTAGTTCCACCATGGGTGGAATCCTGAGAACTGTTAAGCTTAGACAAGCCATTATTTGTAGCAAACCATAAGTTTTCCTGTTCATCTTCGAGGATCCTAAATACGATTTCATCATTCAGCCCGTCTTCCAGCGTAAAAGATTCAAAACGCAGTTCATCACCAGATCTATAATTTCTGATATTGGTTTTATTGATGCCTTCATTAGTCGCAATCCACAAGTTCTCGTTTCTGTCAATGTGGGCATCCCATAAAATGTTGCTGTTCAGGCTGTAAGGATCATTAATGTTATAATTGTAATAATGGAATGTCTGCAAATCCGGGTGGAACACAATAAGCCTGCCGGTGTTCCCTGTAATCCAGAAGTTCCCTTGGCTGTCTTCCCTGACCGAAGAGGCATACTGGATCTGTGACGAAGCTTCATTTCTTATCAACTCCATGGCCTCGTAGTCCACCTGGAATAATCCCTGATCGATCAGCCACAGGCGATTCTTGCTATCCTCGAAGAAGAGTAAGGGAGGATTGAAAGGATTATCGTTATCCTGGACATGCTCTTTAAAATCAATAATTTCGAATCCGTTTGAGGAAACGCTTTTAAACAGTATTTCGCCTGCTTCGTTTTCACACCAGACATTTCCTCTTGAGTCACAGAAAATGTTGTTGATGAATTCATCCTCCAGAAAGGAAGTGATTTCTTCGCGGGAAAGGTCCCATTTATTTACGCCCCCATCTGTACTGATCCAGACTTCATTTCTATGGGATTCGCTAATCCCGGTGATCCTGTTACTGATCAACGAATTCTCCGTATGAGTATCTATATGTCGGAAATTCTTGATATTATAATACCTGGCATGGTCGACGCCTCCTCCGTCATGACCCACCCAGAGAATCTCATGGTCATTCAGATAGACACTGGAGATATAGTTATTGGATAAGCTGTATTTATCTGTGGGGTTATGGGTAGTTTGCTGAATCAGGTCATGATCTGAATCATAGAACAAAATCCCCGATTCAGAGGCGAACCATAGATTGTTGTCTGCATCTTCGAAGATATCTTTAACAAAGATATGCTGAAATCTGGGATGGAAGGTGCCGGAAATATGATGAAAGAAACCCAGCTGATTCTGATTGGTATTGAACCAGATCCTTTTCTCAGAATCCCTGTAAACAAATATATCGTGAATTTCTTCCTTTATTTTGAGGTTGTACAATTCCTTGATTTCCGCGCAACTGAACAGGACCTTATGAGTAAGCTCCGGCAGACTTATTTCCACGAGGCCAATCTCAGGATCAAAACCCACCAATTTGTCATTTTGATCGAGAAAATAGTGTTCTGCCTGAATCGGGAATGGTTGAGGGATTTCATTCTCAGGATGAGGAATAGATTCAATCCTCCCGAGTGCTTCATTCAGCCCGTGGTATACTTCAAACTGTTTTGTGAGATCATTGTAAATGAATTTCTCCCAGAGTGTAATCAACAGGGTGTAGTTGTCATTACTGAGAAAATAGGCCTTCTCCAGGTCGTCAATCTCGTCAATCAAATCAAGCTTGAATATTACACGGAACTTCTCAGTTTTCAGATTGAACGCACTTATAATGGTGGGGTACGCGCTAGCTATAAACAATTCATCACCCTTGACACAGAGACTCTGTATTTCATCATTGGGAAGGGAAGTGGAATCCAGAGCATCATTCCTGAATACGGTATAATTCATACCATCGTATTTTGTCAAGCCGTTTTCGGTGGCAAACCACATAAAGCCATAAGGATCCTGGATGATGTCAAGAACCGTATTCTCTGATAATCCCTGTTCCGTACTGATATTGGTGAATTTCAAAACACGCTGCTGGGCATTCCCCTGGAGATGTAAAGTGATACATGTCCAGATACAAAGAACTCTTAGGATCCAAACCTGATAGATTCGGGTATAGCATCCATATGTTCGAAAATCCTGCATGCTCCTGATTAATCAATTTACCCGTTTAAATGTATGCAATTTTTTCCTCATGGATTTATTGTTACCATTCAGGTTCCCAGTGAATATCCTGTCCGGCAGTGGTTTCAATCTCCCAGGACTGATCCTTATATAAAACGGTGAGTTTTCCGGTTCGGTGAGCTTTTAAATGAAGCTTTTGGGGTACGCCTTTATCCCATTTCATGTCTGCCGTGACGCCGCAGCGGGTTCCCACTCCTTTGATACTTCCCTGTGACCATTGCTCCGGCAGTGCTGGAAGCAGGATCAGCTTATCCACTGAGCTTTGCAGGATCATCTCTGTGACTACCGCTGGTAACCCTCCTGCGATGTCTACGTTAAAGATCTCACCGGGATCATGGTACGATGTCTGTGCCGGCGACCAGTAGGAATTGCAGAGCCAATCGACACATTCGAAAGCATGCTCCGTATCTCCTATATGGGCGGCTGCCAATCCCTTCTGGACGAGACCGAAAGCCATTTCGGCTCCCTGCTTTCCTCTTCTGTACTCCAGACGCTTTTCAATGGCCGTTTTTGCGGCCTCGATCAGTTCAGGTCTTTCCTTGAATTCAGGATCCACCTCGTAGAACAGCGGATAGAGGTGGGAGGCGTGGCGGTGGCTGTTGTCATTTTTTAAACCCGGCCAAATCCACTCCTTCAGGTCACCCTCCTCATCTATCCCGTATTCGGGAAGTCCCTTTAAGACAGATGTCCATCCCTGTTCATCGAATTCCGTCAAATATCCTGCATAGTTCAGATACAGCAGGTTCCTGATCAGCTGCTTCAGTGCGGCCACATCCATGGTGGCATTAATCACCACAGGATGATGGCCCAGCGGACCTATCTCAGGGGAATAGGAGGGGATGAAGTTATACCCCCCGTCCTCACCTTCCACCAGGATATGCTTATAAAAAGCAGCGGCATCCAGCATAAAGGGGATGGCTTTCTCTCTAAGGAAGCTGTCGTCCCCCGTATACTGCCAGTAGTCGAAGAGGAATTGCGAAGTCCATGCTCCTCCTGCATACCAGAACAGATGAGGATAAGGTTTTGCATAGTGGTAGGTTTTCCCATCGGAACTGGTTCGCGAAGGCACAAAGATACCGGGCGCATCATAAAGATCACGTGCATTGTCCCGAAAATCACTGTACATGGAAAACATATAATTAATATAGGCTTCGGTAACCTCCCTGAAATTCGTATTCAAACCGCTCGCAATTGCAGAGGGAACGTTGCCATTCAATGTAAAATCGCCCGACCACGCCGGACGCCAGGTCCCTCCCCAAATTCCCTGAAGGGTAGGAGGTATCTCTCCGGTACTGCTTATCAGCAAGTACCTGGCTGCTTTACAGAGCTGATTCAGGTAGGAGGGATTCAGGTTCCCGAATGAGGAGGAGGCCTGCAGATCCTCGGCCAACGGGAAGGATTCACCGCCCCCGATATCCAGGCTGAACCGATGGAACATCTCACCATGGACAGCGCGATGTTCCGCTAGCAGTTTTTTATAATCTGGAATTTCATATTCATGCAAAGCCGTTTTTGCTGGAAGTGGCATGTCGTAGGAAAGCAGGATCCGGGAAAGTACGAATAGCTCGTCAGCATCCGTGATTAGTAACCAACCATCTGAAGCTTTCATGGTACCACCTGTAGGAATCACCCGGCATTCCACCAGATAGCCTTTCAGGGATCCGTCCCACTTCTTCTTGAATTCCGTAGTATAGCTAAGCCAGCCCGTCTCATCGACTTTCGTTCGTACATCCTCAATCAGTTTGTCCTCCATAAAGGCCTCGGCTTCATGATCCATCTCCTCATCGGTTTGCGGCAGGGTTGCAAGCCTCACCCGTATATTAAGGTCTGAATCTGGTGCTGCGATATGCAGAGCGATCAATTGATCGGGTCGTGAGGTAAAAAGCCGTCTTTCGAAAAACCCGGATTCAGTTTCCCAGGCCGTGATGGTTTCCCCCGACTCGAAATCAACGCCTCGGGCATAGTTGATAACTTTTTCCGGATTGAGGGTTTCGATCTCAAGCTGGCAGGCCGGAATCAGAGGATCGGTCCATATCAGTCCTTCTATCCCGACCTCATTACCCAGTTCAACTGCGAACTCTGCAGCCTTATCTCCCTTCCCGGCGATGACCCACTCCCTGATCTTATCCATATGACTTGCCAGATTGGGTGCTTCCGTAGGGGGATATTCCGGCATAAATAGCTTTTCATGACTGAAGATGATCCTTTCCTTCGAGGGATCACCGGGAACAAGTGCTCCAAGTGTGCCATTCCCGCTTACAAGGGATTCTTCCCATCTCTTTGGTCCCAACAGAGATACAAAACCGTGCTCCGGTATTTCGATCAACAATTTTTTATCTGTTTCGTTTGAGCATGCCGAGATACCGAACATGTTAAAACCGATAACCAGTGTGAGAATGTAAAGATTATTAAGGCGCTTTTTTTTCATTTGCCAATATCTTTCTAACCCTAAGAAAATCAAGGTATAATTTCGAGCAATATATAAGAAATCTATGTCTTCCTGCCAGTTCTATCGGCCCTGTCTGCCTTTTCCTAGGATATTCCTTGTTTTATGGAGGAATTTACTCCTCCTTAGGCAGCTAATACCATAATATTGCATGTATACTCGCTATTGAAATCTAATACTTTTAAGCTAACAAAAACCATCATTCATTATTCCATGATATGTTGCAATGTGTTGAAATTAAACGAAGAAGAACTACCCGTTGTGAGGGATCTGCTAGGACTGGTTTCAAAAATTGAGGAAATTCAGATTCGTGAATTAATACACAAATACAGCTTAAAATTGGTCGCACTCACCAAAGGAGGCGAGGGTAGTTTGTTGGTGACACCTGCCGACAGTAGCTTTGTTAGAACACCTGATGTTGATGTAAAGGACACTGTAGGGGCTGGATATTCTTTTGCTGCTTTAATGAGTACAGGTTTTGCAAAAGGACAGCCTTTGCAAGTTTTACATCGAAGGGCGGTTGAAATATCAGCATTTGTTTGCACCCGGGACGGGGCCATGCCTGATTATTGCAAATATTAACCTAATGAAATAATACAAAATGATCACATTGAATTCCCAACTGGAACCGATAGATACAAGTCAGGTAACACAACTCCTTCTCCCTGACGGAACACAGATGCCACAGGCTGCCATGGGAACCTTTCATTCAGATAATCCCGACCTCGTAGAGATGATGGAAGATATTATTGTAGAGGCCATTCGGCTGGGATATAGACATTTAGATTCTGCTACAGCCTATCAAAATGAGGAAGTTGTTGGAAAAGCAATTAAACGTGCCCTTCATGAAGGACTGGTAACCAGGGATGAGTTGTTTGTAACGACCAAGCTCTGGAATAAAAACATGAGTAAGGATGAGGTTATTCCGGCATGTGAACTTTCCCTGCAATTGCTGGGATTGGAATATGTGGATATGTATGTGGTGCACTGGCCGTGGCCCAACTTTCATGTGCCCGGGGCGGCCGGTGATGCAAGCAATGAACATGCTGTGCCCTATATACACGATGATTTTATGACGGTTTGGGAGGAGATGACCAAGTTAAAGAAAGGTGGAAAAGTAAAAAATATCGGCACGTCCAACCAGACGCAGAAGACCATGGAGCTTTTGCTCAGAGATACAGATGAATTTAATCGTCCGGTGTACAACCAGATGGAGCTGCATCCTTTGTTTCAACAAAAGCAGCTGGTTAGGTACCTGATTGATAATAATATGGTGCCATCAGGTTACATGTCCCTGGGTTCTCCCCGGAGACCCGGGAGAGACCGCTTTGCCGAACACCAGTCAGATATGCAGCACCCTGTTATTTTAAGAATTGCTGAAGAAACCGGTCTGACGCCTCCTCAGGTATGTTTGGCCTGGGCACATCAGCGTGAAAATAATAAAGTGGGATATGTATCCATGGCCGAGCGTTCAGAATGGATCAAAACGAACCTGGAGGCTGCCACAGAGAATATACTCAGCAAAGAGCAGTATGAGGATATTGACGGTGATGGGACTGAGGAGAATCCCGGTATAAATACCAATAACCGGTTGATCTGGGGTCAAGTTTTTTTCTGGCCCGAGGCTCGCCTACTGGGGCATGATAGGGATGTGCTTTGGAATGACAACCAGGTTTTTGAGAACCGTGCAGATTATGACAGGTTCAGAAAAGCAGTTGGAGAGTTTCATCAAGTTTGGAAAAATACGGCAGTTGACTTGCCTATCAAGTACATCCCAGGTGAATGATCTCAACATACAGAATAATTACAAACAATTAGATTAAATTTGAAAACCTCTCAGCCTTTGCTGAAAGGTAA
Organism: Bacteroidales bacterium; assembly: GCA_029934875.1. Lineage (GTDB taxonomy): Bacteria > Bacteroidota > Bacteroidia > Bacteroidales. The sequence continues at coordinate 13,154 of JAOZLK010000044.1, forward strand.
TAATCTATCTCTTACGAAGAGTCCGGCAGGGTATGACGTACTTACATAAGCGCAATTGCATTGCGAATTACCTCATGAATGAATTAAACTCAGGTACATTTTCACTTATTATCCATGAGATATCTAAAAGTAATACCAGCAATATTGTTTTTAATATTGTCGTGCACAAGACAAGACGTATTGACCATAGGTGATTTTGATGACGGAACATTCGGCGAGTGGAGAGTTGAAGGTGAGGCTTTCGGGGCGGTGCCTGCTACCGGATCCCTGCCCAATCAGGACAAGGTAAGCGGCTTTAAGGGCAAAGGTCTGGTAAATAGCTTTGTGAATGGGAATGAGGCCAGGGGCACGCTCACAACGCCTGAGTTTGCGATAAAACATGGCTATCTCAACTTTCTCATTGGCGGTGGCAACAGCGAAGGTACACGCATTGACTTACTGAATGGCGACGGTGAATTCATAAGGACTATTGCCAGGGGTAATAATAGTGCGACCCTGGAATGGGTGAGTGTGGACATGTGGGAGTTGATCGGATACTGGTGTCAGCTCCAAATTGTAGATGAAAG
>JAOZLK010000044.1:13729-14193 GCA_029934875.1 Bacteroidales bacterium
TGGGGGCATATCCTTGTTGATCACATTTATTGGAGCAACACTCCGAAAGTAAAGATCGCAATTGTGCCGGCTCAAAGCCGTACCTGGGTGTGTGAGGACAAATACCTCAATTTGCCCATATCAAACGAAGCAAAGGAGCGGATCGCCAGCATATTTGTAGACGGGGAGAAGATCCGTGAGATCAAAATACAGTTGGCCGAAGAGGATCCTGATTTTTGGGTCTTTGTAGATATTAGCGAATTTGAAGGCGAAGAATTAACGCTTAGAATTGAGAGATTTGGGGATAAACCGAGCGGTGGTTTGAATATGGTGCATCAGGGAAACACCTATCCCGGTGAAGAGAATAATTATAAAGAGAGACTCAGGCCGCAAATTCACTATACGTCGAAACGAGGTTGGAATAATGATGCCAACGGCCTGGTTTACTACGATGGTGAGTATCACCTGTTTTATCAGCATAATCC
>JAOZLK010000426.1 GCA_029934875.1 Bacteroidales bacterium
CTGTAGATATATCTAAGGAATGGCAAAAATGGATAGATAAAGATTCAGGTATTGCGGATGTTTATATGAAAATGTTATGGATATTGAGGGCATCGTTGCCACAACTTCCTGCTGGAAAAAAACCAGCATTGCTCCCGAATCCATTACAAAGGTAATCCGGGCATACGGGAAGGTGCTTCCAGTACTTAAGCAGCATGAGGATGGATTCCCAGAAGAGGAAGCTCTATTAATGCGGGTAAAGGATGGACTGCCATTATATGGCATGCTGGGTGTTGGTGAGGGGAAGGACTCGGAAGGTTCCGACTGGATAATAAAAATACTTGAAGAGGAAGATGAACGTTCATTGTGGATCTCTGTCTGGGGAGGTTCCAATACCCTGGCCCAGGCACTCTTTAAAATCAGATCCACCAAATCTGAAAAAGAAGCGAAGAGGCTGATTGAAAAGCTCAGGGTCTATACAATATCTGACCAGGATGACAGTGGCATCTGGATCAGAAATAATTTCCCTGAACTGTTTTACATCATCAGTCCGGGCGATGATTATGGCAGTGCAACATGGAACGCCATTCTTAATGTCGTTAAGGGAATTAACAATGAAAGTATCTCTAATAAATGGCTTGCTCAAAATATTCAGCAGGGCCATGGTCCACTTGGCGCTGAGTACCCTGATGTAGCATGGGGTATGGAAGGAGACACCCCATCCTGGCTTTCACTGATTCCCAACGGACTAAATGAAGCCGGGCGTCCGGACTGGGGCGGCTGGGGTGGTCGTTACGAGCTGTACAAACCCGATTTTACAAAACAAAAAAAGGGAGGTTCGGGCGTTCCCTTTGAAGCAGAGACCAGGGAAATATGGACAGATGCTATTGATTCCTATACACCTTATATTGATAAAGAGTATGGACGGGCCGTGAAAAAGGATGACATCTCCTTTGAGGATAATAAGGTGACTTTGTGGCGCTGGCGGGACGATTTTCAAAATGATTTTGCCGCACGAATGGATTGGTGCACAAAATCATATAAGGATGCCAATCATCCGCCGGTACCCGTATTATCCCATCCTGAGCACTTAAATGTAAATTCCGGACAGGGCTTTTCTTTGGATGCCAGTGCTTCCACCGATCCGGATGGGGATAATCTCAGCTACCTTTGGTTCAACTATCCTGAGGCAGGCTCCTTTAATAAACCCTATCAACTTGGTGGAGCAGAAAATGCTCATGGCATATATACAAGGGCTCCTGAAGTGGAAAAAGAAGAGACGATCCATATTATCCTGAAAGTGACAGACAAGGGAATGCCTGCCCTATCGAGATATAAGCGAATTATCGTAAGCGTACAACCCAAATAATATGGTTGGATTTAGCGCTTCACCCTGGCATTCCCCTGCCAGATGCTCCATACCTGGTCCTCATCGGCCGGGTTGGCATAATCGGTTTCCAGGGTAGCCACAAGCGCTCCGCTGGCCCAGCCAAACTGGATCCATTTTTCAGGTTCCCAGTCCTTCAGGATGGCATAGAGCATTCCGCTCACAAAACCATCTCCGCCGCCGATGCGGTCATAGACATAGATGTCACGTGGTTCAACCACATGCCAGTTTCCGTTCTCAAAAATAATCCCGCCCCACATATGCTGATTGGTGCTGATCACCTGGCGAAGGGTGGTGGCGTAAACCGATACATCCGGGAAGGCTTCCCTGACACGATTGATCATTCCCTTGAATCCTTCGATCTTTGCTCCCAGGTCCTTTCCTCCAGCTTCCGGACCTTCGATTCCAAGGCAAAGTTGGAAATCCTCCTCATTACCAATCAGAATATCGGAAATGGATGCAATTTCCGCGAAAATATCATGGAGTTCCTGCTCACGACCCACCCAGAAAGAAGCCCTGTGGTTGAGGTCAAAAGAGATGCGTGTGCCATACTTTTTAGCAGCCCTGGCAACTTCCAGGCAAAACTGGCTGGTCTCTGGCGAAAGCGCTGCAATCAGTCCTGAGAGATGTACAATCTGGGCTCCCTCCTCACCGAAGATACGGTCAAGGTCAAAGTCCTTGGCATTGAGCGTACGTCCCACTTCCCCTGCACGGTCGTTCTGCACCCTGGGTCCCCGTGAGCCATATCCGCTGTCGGCAATATTAATCTGATGTCGGTAACCCCATGGATTGTCCTGTTCCAATTCGGGTCCTTCGTAATCCATATGACGGCTGGCCAGGTTATCCTTGATCCTCCGCGCTATGGGGCTTCCCTTTACAAAGGTTGTCAATATTTTTACGGGTAATCCAAGGTAGGAGGAAGTACTCCCTACGTTTGATTCGGCACTGGATGCCGTCATTTTAAACAGCTCACTGCTGTGAACCGGTTGACCGTTAATGGGTGTAATCCTGATTCCCATACTTGTGGGAATGATCATTGCATACTTTGCATCTTTCCTTAATTCCATTTCTATATTTTTATTACCTGCGCTTGCTTGCAAGCGACTTACCTATTTACCTACTTACCTATTTACCTTTCCAACCACAGCCACAGGAAATCCATTGCTTCTTCCTTTGCCGGTTTAATATCAAGGGTAATTTCATAGATGCCCGCTGATGGAAATTCCAGTGATCCAATCCTGTTTGACTGGAAATCCGGTGTCTTTAATCCCCGGTTGGGTTCACCCACAAAAAGCCCGGAGGCTTTTAGCTCCTGGGGAATCTCATTTGAGCCATTACTTACGCTAATTTTTCCTTTTCCCGATTCGCCCTGGTAACTATAGGATACATCGGCATTCATTGAAAGGGGCTCTTCCACAAAAATCCGCCAGGTATAGCTGCTTTTTTCATCGACCTTTATATGGGGCGGGATCCAGCCCTGGGTGGAAGAAGCTATAATCTCCTCCTTGCCCTCCTTCAGGATGGTGTTTCCGAGTTGAAGCGCATAGCCTCCGTAAACAGATTCAGAAACAAGTCCATCTTCAATTTCGGGGTAATGATCGTACTCAAGAACGAGCACCGAAACATAGGGATCAGATGGCAGTAAGGGCAGTTCAATCCTCGTGAAAACCTGCTTATGATCATATGCCAGGTCAGCTTCCTGCTTATCGGACAGCATATAGGCCCTTATGGGGGCATCTTTGATTCCAGTGACAGGCAGCTGGTGATTCAGGGGCCAGTTATAGAGGTGAAGGTAAAGCCTGGTTCTGCCTTCAGGCAAGACTTTTGATGTGATCCTTCCCCAGTCGTGCTGGTCCTTTACCAGGTCAAAAGCCTGGCAGCCATAAATTGCTTCACCGTTTACTGCCAGCCATTGGCCCATGTCAAGGAGCCGGTTTTCAATCTCATAGGGAACATCCCCATTGGCGCGGGGACCAATATTCAGCATCATATTTCCGTTGAGACTTACATTTCCAATAAGTGAATGCAAAAGAGTGCTGGTGGATTTCCATTGCTCTTCCAGGGCATGGAATCCCCAGGAGTGAGCTACCGTGGCAGGTGACTGCCAGGGGAATTCTTCCTTCTTGCTACCAAGCTGATTATCTCCCATGGTTTTATAGTCGATATCACTGTCCTCCTCAATGGATAAGCCCAGGCGCGAATTCACCAGGCATTGGGGCTGAAGCTCCCGAATCAAACCCTTAAGCTGTAATAGCTGTTCCTTAGTTACACAGGTTTCGGAATGATGCTTCCACATGTCGAACCAGATCATATCGATTTTTCCGTAGCCAGTGAGCAGTTCTTGCATCTGGGGTAGAACTTTCTCCTGCCAGTAGCGGTCATATTCCTCTGCCGATATACCATAGATTTCCCGGGTATGGTCCCATGCCCCTGGATGTTCCCAGTCGACCCAGTGGGAATAGTAGAAGCCAAGCTTCATATCATGTTTTCGGCAGGCATCTGAGAGTTCCTTCATGATGTCCCGTTTGGGATCGGTGTATTCAGCCACATCATAGTTGCTTACTTCACTGTCCCACAGGGCAAAACCATCATGATGCTTGGCAGTAATGCATACATATTTCATACCGGCTTTTTTGGCCAGTACCACCCACTGTTCCGGATCAATACTCTCCCAGTCAAAGCGCTCCAGAAGCGTGATGTACTCTTCCCTGTCGATGCGGTTCCGGTAGTAGATCCACTCGGCATAATTGTTGTAATCGCGAAGCTTTTCACCCTTCCAGATTCCTTCCGCACCACTGTACACTCCCCAGTGAATGAACATGCCAAAGCGTGCATCCGTGAACCATTCTGCGCGGGGGTTAACCTTACTTTGCCCCTGCACAAACACAGATATTGTGAGCAGGACGATAATAATGATGTGGGAAATTCTATTTTTCATAGCTGGGGTTTTTGGCTTAGCGGTCAACCCTTGCAGATCCGCCACCTTTCACCTTCTGTACCTCAGCCAGGGTGGCCATGGTGGTATCGCCAGCAGTTGTCATGGCCAGTGCCCCATGTGCTGCTCCATATTCCACAGCCTCCTGACCATCATCAGTGCTCATTAATCCGTAGATCAGGCCGGAAGCAAAACTGTCTCCACCTCCCACGCGGTCGAGTATCTCCAGGTCGGGACGATGTGTAGCTTCATGGAACTGCCCCTTATAATAGCAAATGGCACCCCAGGAATTTACAG
>JAOZLK010000427.1 GCA_029934875.1 Bacteroidales bacterium
GTATTCTGGCAGCAAGTCATACCGGTAAACGAAATCCCCGTGTTTGATAGCATTATTCACAATTCCAGTGCACCTTATGGCAGCCTGAACTGGGACAACATACCTATTACTGTAAATGGTGACTGTACAGCAGAGATCTGCACGGGACATGATTTTTTTACCGCTATGCTGCGGGGGTTCCTGGTCCCGCCAACCGACGGGGATTATACATTTTATATAAAGGGTGTTGGTAAAAAGGGCCTATGGCTGAGCGATAATGAGGATATCGACGATGCGGTGCTCATTGCCGGAAGAACTAAATATGGTGACGAAGGGGCAGATTTGGGTGGAAATACGATCAGATCGCTAGCTGTTAACCTGGAGGCAGGAAAAAGATATGCGATGTACGCAGTAAACTGGGTGGTCCATGAAACCATTACAGATATATTCTGGGAAGGTCCGGGTATTACCAAGAGTCTGATTGAGAAAGAGAACCTGATGTATGTAAATGATCCGGTATGGCCAAGCGCTCCGGACAATCTTCAGGTTTCTTTAAAGGCCGTCGATCAACTGAATATTATCTGGAGCAGGGGAAGAGATGATATGAAGCTTGTGGGGTACAATATCTATGTGGATGGAGTGAAGGTTAACGATGACCTTATTGAAAACACTGGTTTTAATGTTGAAAATCTTGCAGCTGAAACCAGCTATACCATTGCAGTCACCTCTGTGGACAGAATGGGGAATGAATCATTTCTGAGCAGTCTCCTTTCAGCAGAAACATACCCGGAGGATATGCAAGATCCAACTCCTCCGACCAGCATACAGTTGGATGTTAATTCAGGTTTAGCTGCTGAAATCTCCTGGAGCGGTGCAGCTGATACCGAGACAGAGGTGATCGCCTATAATGTCTTCCTGGACGGGGAACTTTACAACCAGGATGGCCTGGTTTACGATTCAAACATCATTCTGAAGGTGCTCACCCCCGAAACCGGTTACAATGTTGAAATTGAGGCTGTGGATGCCGGGTTCAATGTTTCAGCCAAGAGCGAAGTTTTTTCATTCTCAACAGTAGCATTTGATGCTTTCGGACCCAAACTGGGTGTAAAGAGAGGCCTGTTAACTGTTGAACTGGAAAATTTAAGCTGGTCTGAAGGCATAGGTATCAATCCAAGGTGGGGCGATGGAGTTGCAATCACAGACCCGGACCAGGTTGCCCTGCTGGAAGATCTTCAACCCGGTGCCCTGAGATGGGGGGGGATCGGAGCAAACGGCAAGTCACATAGTTTCATCAATCATGTGGGAACAGATAAAACCCTTACCTACGGAGACTGGATTGATTTTTCCAACAAACTGGGCTCCTACGCCGCCATATCAATTGCCGTGCACAGCGAATCTGATTTTATTAACGATGTAAATACATTTAAACATTTGATTGAGTACATCAACGGTCCCGAAACCACCACGTACGGAGCAATCAGAGAGACAGAGGGTTATGGCCCATTGCTTGAAAACAGCAAAGGTCTTGTCATTGAGTTTGGAAATGAAGTCTGGGGAGCATCATCTCATGGAGCAGAGATCGGTTCAAACTATGAAGAATATGCACTCTGGTGCAGGGAAGCAGCCAGGGTGATGAAAGCTTCGCCCTGGTATGACCCGGAGAAGATTCATCTTGCATACAGCGGGAGAAGTCCTGACTGGACTTTTGGAAGTTTCAACAAGACTGTTATTACGGGAGATACAGGGGAGGTGAACTGGCTTGCACTGAGTGGCTATTTTCATGTTGATCTGAATTATAGTCAAAACAGAGATCCGAAAGCATCAGAGCTGGCTCACTATAAGGATGCAAATCTTTGGAAAAAGAAGCAGTTGGAATATCTTCGTTCAGATAATGTAGAGATTCTTAAATTAACGGGAGAGACCAAAAGATTCTATTTCTATGAAAGTAACATGTCAGAACCCACCTATAATGGCAGGCTCGGACAGGCTATTAATCTGATAGATTACCATCTGGCCTCTATGAAATATGGAAGTGCCATTCCCTCAATATTTCATCTTACAAGTAACCAATGGAAAATTACACAGGCTGCGGATAATTACAGAAAACTACCGCATTTCCAAGCAGCTGCATTTGTTAACCGCTTTTGTAAAGGATCTGTATTGCAGACTGTACTTGCCAGTAACGATACCCTTCTGGCTTCAAACGGTCAAGCAATTATTTTTGAACCGGTTGGGGGACATGCATTTACCAGGGATGACAATTTCAGTGTGGTACTCATGAGCCGTGATTTTGAAAATGATTACTATGTACAGATCGATCTGCCCGATGAGATGCTTGTTCAGGGTAGTGCTAAAAAATACGTGATTGGAGGTTCCGGTTTCAGTACAAATGTTACCAGCATCGATTCATCGGATATCAGTCTGGCTGATGGTGACCTGGTATGTGTACCTAAACACAGCATGGTCCTGATTACCTGGACCGGGAATAAGCAGAATTTCGAAGAACTGCCCGTAGGATTCTACAGATACCAGCGACCTGAGAGTATGATCATTGTTCCCGAAGACGGGAATTTGCTGATTGAGGAGAGCAGGGGGACTAAATTTCTGCACATTAACATGGAACCTGAGAATACGCTTTGTCCTTTTGTTACCTGGGAAATTATTGATAATGAAATCGGTGCCAGAATTACAGAATTTGAGGATGTAATACGTATAAAAGGATCGGGCAAATGCGGAGGAGACGGAACGGTTACCGTCCGGGCAACAGCTATCAATAATCACTCCCTTGTCGCGGAAGAGACAGTTACCATATCAAACCAGGGAACAGACTGCCCGACCTCCATCACAGAAACTGAAGTGGGTTTTTCTGTGTATCCCAATCCGGCAGGTGCATCCCTTACAGTTCAAATGGAGAACGGGCATTCAGGATGGATTCATATATATGACGCAATGGGCAGTCTCCGGATGACAAAAAAGATGGAGATGGGCAATGCTGTGCTCGATCTTGGCAATGTGCAAGCCGGCGTTTATGTAATGACATTAACTACAGATAATCAAACTTTCAGACATCTAATTGTGAAGGAGTAAAGGATATGACAAACGAGGTAAAACAGAGCAAGGGATACGTTGTCCTTATCGCAGCCATTGCCGCTACAGGTGGACTACTATTTGGATTTGATACGGGTGTAATTTCAGGAGCACTTCCTTTTTTAAGGGAGCACTGGAACCTGGATAACAGCATGGTTGAATGGGTTACAACGGCCGTATTAGTCGGTGCTGTTGTAGGCGCCATCTCAAGTGGCCGGCTTACCGATATTATGGGACGGAAAAAGGTGATTTTCATTGCGGCCGTCATATTTGCTGTTGGAGCGCTGGCAACTGGATATGCTCCAAGTATCACGGCACTGATTATTGGACGGATTGTGATCGGTATTGCTATTGGTATAGCCTCATTCACTGTTCCGCTTTATATTGGAGAGATATCCCCAACCAAAAACCGGGGGGCCATGGTTACCCTGAACCAATTAATGATTTGCATAGGCGTACTGGTATCCTACATTTCGGATTATGCCATTGCCGATGATGCCAATCCCGAGTCGTGGCGATGGATGTTTCTGGTCGGATTCATTCCTGCGGTGATTCTTTTTGTAGGTATGTTTTTTGTCCCGGAGACTCCAAGGTGGCTGATCAGTAAAGGGCGTGAGGATGAGGGAAGGAAAATACTACAAAAACTTGAGGACGCTGAGCTGGTGGAAGAGTCTATCACAAGTATGAAAAATGAGATTGAGCTCGCAAAGAACTCTTCCGGTTCCTGGAAAGAGATCTTTCAACCCTGGATGAAATCGGCATTGATCATCGGCATTGGAATAATGTTTATTCAGCAGTTCACAGGAATTAATACCATTATTTACTATTCTCCAATCATTTTTAAACTCTCAGGAATAGTAAGCAATGAAGGAGCCATTCTTCCATCCGTGCTGGTTGGCATTGTAAATGTCTTATTTGCAGTAGTATCCATTATGCTCCTGGACAGAATAGGAAGGCGGAAAATCTTCTTTATCGGTTTAATTGGAATGGTCGTTGCACTGTTGTTTATAGGCTTCACCTTCATATTCAAGGATAGCCTGGGTGAGCTGCTGACCTATTTCACCATTGTGGGTATGCTTGTTTATGTTGCATTCTTTGCTGTTAGCCTGGGGCCCCTTGGATGGCTACTTATTTCAGAAGTCTTTCCGCTAATGACACGTGGAGTTGGCATGAGCATTGGTTCGTTCTCTAACTGGTTTTTCAACGGGATTGTGGCATTTACTTTTCTGAAATTATCAAAGCTGCTTACTTTTAACAATGAGATAATCATGCCGGACGGAACTTCAGCTCCAAATCCCGGCGGAGCATTTATCTTTTATGCATTGATTGGGGTATTGGGTATTTTTTGGGGCATAAAGTATATACCAGAAACCAAGGGGATATCCTTAGAGAAAATCGAACAGCACTGGCGGGACGGTAAAAAACCCAGAGAGTTGTAAATTATCTAACATCAATCTCAGCGGCCAGGTATGTCTTCCTGTCTTCGTCATTGGGACACCTTGTCGAATTGTACTCGATTAACTCTACTGCT
>JAOZLK010000428.1 GCA_029934875.1 Bacteroidales bacterium
TCTTTACGCCTTACGAGGACTCTAAATCAAAGATGGAACAGCGTCTCGCTGAACTGAGCAATGCCTGTCCGGAAGTGGTCATTGTGAATCCGACCAGGGTATATGGCCCCGGAGTACTCAGTGAATCCAACGGTGTAAGCAGAATGATAGGAAAGTACCTGGATGGAAAGTGGAGACTTATTCCGGGTGACGGAAAAAGTTTGGGCAATTATGTTCATGTGGACGATGTGGTGAGCGGGCACATTCTGGCCATGGAAAAAGGAAACCCAGGAGAGCGATATGTCCTCGGAGGAGAAAACATCTCCTACAATCAACTGTTTGATCTTACACGGGAAGCGGGGGGTGTAAACTATACTTTATTCCACATCCCCCTCTGGCTGATGCTCACTCTTGCCCACCTGATGGGTCTCTGGACCCGCTTAACAGGCATGGCTCCGATAATACTACCGGGCCTGGTAAAAAAATTTAACCACAACTGGAATGTATCTTCCGAAAAAGCCATCAGCGAATTGGGATACAAACCCATGAATGCCCGTTCCGGAATCGCGAATACCGTAAAATGGTTCCAGCAATGAAACATCTTTCGATTCTCAGCTTCTGCATCCCATTTTTACTGACATCTCTCACTCAATGTGTTAATCCCTCCGAATACCCCACCTTAGGTTCAGTCGACAGGCTTAATCCGGCAATTGACCAAATCATTGCAAGCGGCAAGGTTCCGGAGATACTGGCCGATGGATTTGACTGGTCGGAAGGCCCCCTCTGGCTCCCGGAACAGGAGATCCTGATCTTTTCCGATGTCCCAAAAAACATCATTTACCAATGGAGTGAGAAAGAAGGGTTAAAGACCTACCTCAAACCATCAGGTTATACAGGAACAATACCACGGGGTGGAGAAACGGGATCGAACGGACTGCTCCTTGATGCAGAAGGAAAACTGGTCCTGTGCCAGCATGGTGACAGGAGGATGGCCAGGATGAATCCTCCTGTAGATCAATCTGCAGCAGAATTCACAACCCTGGCAGATAACTGGGAAGGAAAGAAATTTAATTCTCCCAACGATGCCGTATTCAGTAAATCAGGGGACCTTTTTTTTACGGACCCCTCCTATGGGATGGAGTTCAGGTACGATGATCCCAACAGGGAAATGGACTTCACAGGGGTATTCAGGCTTCAGGCCGATGGCAAGGTGACCCTGCTCACCGATGCGCTTTCAGCACCAAACGGGATCGGCCTTTCACCCGATGAAAAGAGCCTCTATGTGGCCAACTCGGGCCGGGCTTCCGGGCTCATCTGGGAGATATTTGACCGCGCACCAGACGGCTCCTATGTCAATGAAAGACTCTTCTATGATGCGGGACCTGCAGGTGATAGCTTAAGAGGAGCTCCCGACGGACTGGCTGTACGCAGCGACGGGATTATCTTTGCAACGGGACCGGGTGGTGTGTGGATCTTTCAGCCAGATGGCATACACCTGGGCATCGTAAGAACTGGCCAGGCCACCTCCAACTGTACCCTTGATGCAGATGAACAATACCTTTATATGACCGCCGATAATTTGCTGATGCGGATTAAACTGATGGAAGTTCCCAGGGCTTCCGGTACTGGGGATGCAGGTAGGCATTAGCCTCTGCATCATTGATAAAGCTGGCAGAACCAGCATCCCAGTATAGTCTCCTGCCCGTCTTATAAGCCACATTTCCCAGGTGGCAGGTCCGTGCCACTCCGGCACCAATATCCACCGGACAATTGAGAGGAGCGCCTGATTTGATGCCATCAATGAAATTAATCATGTGGTTCTGTAATCCTTTCCCATCACCCGTAATCAGGTCCACCCTTTCCAGGGTAGGATTCCCGCCTTTGGGCTCCGGGATCACTTCCCATCCCGCCCTGTCTACTACCAGTGTCCCTTCATTGCCTACGAAACCAACACCATGTGACCTTCCATAATACCCTCCATCAATTCCAATGCCGTGATCCCACAAAAGGGTGAAACCGTCAAACTCGAAAATTGCCTGCTGGGTATCCGGGGTTTCACAAGCATCATTGGGATAGGCAAATTTACCCCCCATGGACATGACCGATTTGGGAGAGTACTGCTGCATTCCAAAAAGGGCATAGTCCACAATGTGAACTCCCCAGTCGGTCATCATCCCGCCGGCGTAGTCCCAGAACCAGCGAAAAGTAAAATGAAACCTGTTTTTATTAAAGGGCCTTTCTGGGGCAGGGCCCAACCAGAAATTATAATCGACTCCATCCGGAACTGGTGAGTCAGCCACAACAGGAACAGAAGACATCCAACCCTGGTAGGACCAGGTCCTGACGGTCCGGATCTTACCAAGTTTTCCCGAGTGAACATAGGCAATGGCATCCTGCCAGTGCTGATCGCTTCTTTGCCATTGGCCCACCTGTACAACCTTCCCGTACCTGGCCACTGCCCTCTCCATGATGTTGCACTCCTCGATGGTATTGGCAAGAGGTTTCTCACAATAAATATTGTAGCCCTCCTCCAGGGCATTTACAAAGGGAATGGTATGCCAGTGATCGGGAGTACCGATGATGATCACATCAAGGCCCTTGTGCTCCAGCATTTTTCTGAAATCAGCATAAGCTTTTGGTTTCTTTCCCTGGATCTTTTCCACATCGGCAATGCGCTGCTGTAACACATTTGCATCCACATCGCACAAGGCAGCACATTCAGTATTTGGTTGGTTCAGGAAAGCTTTCAGATCAGCAAAGCCCATACCCTTCACACCGATCACTCCGCAAACCAATTTTTCATTGGCTCCAAGGATGCCGGCCCTGAGGCTTGGGAATGTGGATGATATTCCTAGTACTGCTGTTGCGGCGGCTGTCTGCTTGATAAAACTTCTTCTGTTGCTTGTCATGGTGATTGGTTATTGGTTATTGGGGATTGGTTATTGGGGTCGAAAAGTGAATTGCCATTATTGAATTTCCGATTGAGTAGCAGGTCCACCACCTGGACTCCATTCATCATGGTCCCGTATAGTCCATGTGAAAATTTTGGTTGAAGCAAATTCCTGATGGGAGTCTCCATGGGCAGACGCTTTGGGCCAAATTGTGTCACAAGAGAGGCCATGTCATAAAGACTAGCACTGGGTGAGCCCGAATACCGGGCATATGTGGCCGGAGTGGAGATATCCTTCACAAGGATATGTTTACTGAGGCCAGGGATGAAATATTTTTCAGCAAGACCAATGAAAAAGTCAGCCCATCTCTCTTTCTCCTCCTTGTATTTTGCCTTATCCGAATTCCGCCACTCCTCCCATTTATGCAGAGCAAATGGTGTGCATCGGAGGGTCACTGTATTTTTTCCTCCTGTGGTAAGTGAAGGACATATCACAGCCATATGAAAACAACTCTCCGTAAATGCATTGTCACCAGCCATAAAACCATCAAAAAGCTTCTCGGCAGTCCCCAGTCCCGTGGATACCACATTATATGGATAATCCAGGTCGAGTAAAGACATATCGATATTTTCATCCAAACCAAGCGCCACATTGATTGATGAAACCGACATGATGGTATTCTCAAGACGGGTAATATATTTTTTCGGCAGGTATTCATCCCCCACCAGGTGACGCATGGCCAACATGGGATCTACTGTAGTAATAATTTTGTCGGCCCGGATCACCCCCTCAGTACCTTTTAACCTGACTCCCACTGCTGTTCCGTCCTGCACCTCGATTTTCTCAACTGCTGAATCAAAACAGATCTCACCTCCCCTCGCCTGGAAGAGCTGGGCCATTTTTGCCGGAAACTCATCGAAAAATCCATAAGGTCTGAAACAACGGGTCATTGAGGAGAGCATGGCCCCTGTGGCCATAATGGCCGAAGCCCTGTCAGAGGGAACACCTGAGAAAGAAGTAAAGGTCTCCATGACCTCTCTCAACTTTGGATTGGTAATCCCGAATTTATCCAGTAACCCGGAATAGGTGCGATTCAAATTAGCCACCACCTTGGGAGCCTGAAAGGGAATAAGAAGCTTGTCCTTTAGCCTGGAATTTGCTTTCAGCTTCCTTACTTGTTTAAACATATCAAGCGAATAATCCATCAGGCGCCTGATCTTTGCCTCATCTTCAGCAAAGGTTTCACACAGGTAGTTCGTGAAATTTTCTGGTCCTGCCGGTATTTTGTATTCGGCAACATCGTTGTTTTCCACCACAAGGCGACGCATAAAATTCCCCTTAAATTGCTTCAGGTTTATCTCCACCCCAAGGTAGTCGATCATATTAATGATATCGGGGAAAAGCTGGGTTGTCTCAAACACATAACCCTGTCGTTCATATGCTGTGCTGTAACCTCCTGGATAAGGGTTTTTTTCAATAATCAGAGTCTTCTTATTCTCCGTGTTCTTCTGCCACATCAGCCCGGATGAAAGGCCCGATATACCTGAACCAATAATCACCAGGTCGTAATGCTCACTACCGGAATAATTAGATGAGAGTTCGTCTCTCTTAAGTTTAATGGGATTTGACATGATAGGATTGTTAGGTTTTGCAGTCTTAAGATAATATAAACATTCTTACCTTGCCAGAACTATTCTGAAAATCAATGATAAATT
>JAOZLK010000429.1 GCA_029934875.1 Bacteroidales bacterium
AGTTCTGGTTGAAGTATTAAAACCCGGAAGCTATCATCTTTCGCTCGAAGCCACTGTTGTGAATAAGGAAGCCTCGGTCAGTGTTAGCATTGGAGATAGTTGGATTGAAGCATCAGTAGGTGAAGGGAATATCACAGACCTTGGGCAGGTGGAGCTGAGTGAAGGCCTGTATGAGCTTGAGCTTCGGATCACAGATGCAAGCCCCTCCAAAGAACCGGTCTTTAAGGAAGTAAAAGGAATTATTGTAAGAAAAGTCAAAAGATTATGAGAAGAATGATTCCAATTCTTGCCTTACTGACAGGGCTTTTGATCCAGTCCTGCAGCACTCCGAAAACAGGAGAATCAGTGTCTGTCACAGCGCTGCCCAGGATTGTTGTGCTCACCGACATCAACAATGTAGGAGGAGATCCGGACGACAAACAGTCCATGGGCCACCTCCTCATGTATGCCAACCAGGTGGAAATCAGGGCTATTATCCCTGACTACTGGAAAGGAAAAGGTGTTGAGGCCACCCTGGAGGCTATTGAGGCTTACGAAAAGGATTTTGGTAATCCCCTCTTTTCTTTTGACCCACTGAACTACCCCCATCCCGACTCGCTGAGAAAACGGGTGGCAGGAAATGAAAGCAAAGCCATTGAAATAATTATTAAGGAGGCTAAAAGAGAAGATGAACGGCCATTGTACATCCTGGTCTGGGGAAGTATGACCAGCCTGCAAAAGGTCCTTTTTGAGGCTCCTGAAATTGCGAATAAACTAAGGGTGTTGACCATCGCCACCAACCTGATGGCAGACAATCCCGACAGCCGGCAAAATACTGAGGTGGACAGGTATTGTGAGAAAAACAACTGGAACGGACGGGGCAGGGATGAAATATTCGACGATCCCCGTTTTAATAGCTTATGGTGGATTGAAAACGACTGGGCCTACAATGGCATGTTCGAAGGGCAGGAACCATCAGATTTTCTGCTGGAGATTAAAAATTTTGGCGAGTTGGGACATTACATCTGGGAAGTTGTCCAGTCTCACTCATGGGCCCACTATTTTCGTGCCGGAGACACCCCTACCCTGCTTTACCTGCTGGAAGAGATCGATCATGATGATCCATACAGCTTTACATGGGGAGGGACATTTAGCAGGCCCTTCCCTGGAAAAAGGCCCCACTACTGGATCGATGATGCGGGTAATGAAGCATGGAACTATACAGATCCGTGCGATTCCTGGGATCTGGCCGGGCAGGTTTATGAATACAGGGTCGAAGGATTGAGGACGCACCGCCCATCAATGTATGATGACTTCAGGAACAAGATGAAGCAAGTATACCGCAGCCCTTAAAAACTCAGAATCCCTGCTTAACAGGATCCGGCTTTTCCATAACCATCGCCTGTATCTCCTCCGGATCCAGCTCAATTTTCCCGGTGATCATCTTTGGCAAATTGTAGTTAGCCAATAGACTATTGTACATCTCCGGATCTTTTTGTGGCAGCACAAAAGGCTTGTGCGCTTTCCCGTTTTCATCGATATAGGCGATGAAGGGGCGTGAAAAAACATCATCCATTCGCTTGCTGCTGAATACTAGCCATCGGCCATTGGCCGACCAGGATGAAAAACTCTCAGCACTCTCACTATTCACTTCAAGCTTCCTGAACTCCCTGCTTTCCAGGTCGATACAATAGAGATCACTCTCCTTGTGAAATATTGTGAAGTAGCCATAGTCGGACATGGAACAGACCATATACCTTCCGTCGGGCGAAATGGCAGGCATGGAGATGCTCATACCAGTGGAGTCTGCATCCAGCACCATCTCGGGCTCCCCCCACTTATCGAGATTTACACTGTAGGGTACACGCATGAGACTGTAGCGCGAGTGAAGAAGGCTCTCATCATCGCCCTCAAGGGCCGGGGGGGCACTGAGATAGTAGAGGGATCTTCCATCGGGCGACCACACCGGCATGTTTTCCCTCCGCTCTGATGAAACCACCGGTGAGCTTCGTATTTCGTTGCTCTCAATATCATATACCACCAGGTCCGATGCCCTGTCGGCCACATCGACGGTTTTATTCTGGCGGCTTGTAAGGTGTGGGCTGATCTGACCGGTGGAAAATGCAATGTGCTTACCGTCCGGATGCCACGCCGGATAGATCCCTGCAGAAAGTGTAGCCGGGGTACGGGTATCAATCTTTGTCAGCTTGCCATCACTCCAAAGGAGGGTGCCGGCATGAAGGATTCGAAAATGGATCAGCATTTTGGAGGGGTCGTTCCCTGAAAAACTGTGACAGTTCATACAGCCATGGCCGGTTGAGCTGTTCTCAATGACCGGAGTCTCTTCAAAAGTGCTCAGATTTCGCTGGTAGATGCCCATATTGTGCCACTTAAGGTAAACAGCATGGACCAGCCGGTAAGCAAGGTAGGGATCAATCTCCTCGCTGGCAATATGGTGTGTTATGGTCTTGAATTTATACCACTCCCTGTCTCTGTATGACCACAGTTCAAGCTCCAAATCTTCCCCGGCATGTTCTGAAAGCAGGGTCTGCCATTTCTGCAAGGGGATTTTAATCCTCGTGGTGTGCTGCCGGATCACTAATGGATCACTGTCTCCCGCGCGAATCTCAACTCTGAACCTGCTCCCCTCTTCTCTGATCATAAAATTAAGTGGAGCAATATTGGGGGGGAGGGTCAGATCGTAATACTCCGGGAAGATATGAGCCTTCCTTCCAACTTTCTGTGCACCTTCAATATTTCCCGAGCATGAATTCAACAGGAATGCCAGGCTTACTACAAAGGGCAGCAGAAGAGCCCCATAATATTTAAATGGGAGCCTCATCATATTCCTCCTTTTGTATTTCGGGTTTCACAATCCGGGGAAAAAGATATCCCAGGTAGTACAGATATGTCTGGCCCATTTCCCAGTAGAGAACATTCCTGGCCATGTTATGATCTCCTTCATATTGCTTTGACAGTCGGCCGAACTCGTCGAAGCGGTCCATGGTAGCCTGGCTCACCTGGTGCCGGGAACTACTATCGGCTAGCATCACCAAATCATAGGTCAGAATTGCTTCCTCGTACACCCCGGGTACTTCACTGAAATAGTTCCCCACCTCGCTGTAAAGCTCAGCAAAAGGATCAATTTGTCCATCCAGCATATAATAAAGCATTAGACACTCATATGCCAGTTTGTTTTCCCGGTTAGCCACCAGGAGATCCTTGAAACGCTCATCAATAAATGGGCTCAACTCCTTTTCGGCCGGAATAAAACTTCTTTTCTCCATGAACTCGCCGTTTGAACGAACAAGCGAAGGGTCCTCGACATAGGGCATATATTCCTTCACCACCCTCCTGCTCACCAGTCCCTTATCCAGGATTCTTAAACACCTTTCTGCAGCCTTATACTCACCGCATACCAGGTGAACCTTCACAAGGAGCTGCATAGCCCTGGGGCTATGGGGATAAAACACAAGTGCCTCATAGGCATTGTGCCTGGCCTCGCTTATGTAACCCAGCTCGTAGTAAAAATCAGCTGCAATAAAAAGCATTTCCGGTGAGAAATCCACATCAGGAAAAAGGGCGTCTCTTCCCGATATCTGGAAAAAATCAAAGAATTTCTCACTTAGATTCCCACTCCGACTAAGAGCCAGGTTATAATTAACATTTGCTGAAAAACTGTAGTTCTCCATGGTGGTGGCTGCCCTGGCAGTCTTCTCAACATCATGATGGTAACAGTAGTAATCGCTTGCTACGATCTTTTTCGCATCCGAACGGAAAGTCAGCTGATGGCAGATCAGGGCCAGACCAATAAGTGCAGCAGAAGCAAGGATTAAGGGAATGGCTGGATGGAGCTTTATGGAGCGGTTCGTCATCCCTTTCTGAAGCATCGGCAGAATGGTAACAAGCAATAAAAGAAAAGGATGGGAGAGTAGATAGATATAAAATACGACCGAAGTCTCATAGGACATGAAATAAGGCTTCTCCGGGAAGAACCAGAAATAACTCTCACCGGCCACCCGGGGGATCAGGAAAGCCAATCCTAATACCCATACTATGCTCACCAGACTTCCTGGCACCTTCCTGTCAAGGAGGAAGAAAAGTGACCCAAGTGAATAAATCAGCAGGAAGCCGCTTCCCGAAAAATACCAGATCAGTAAAGCTCCGGCTGTGAAGTAGATAAGCTTGCCCGTAAGACCTTTTCCACGGGCCGGCAAAAGCAGCAGCAGGAGCAGGAAAAGCTGGGAAATGATTACAGAAAACGGGAAATTATAGTTATTTACAAGTACAATGGACAGGGTGAAAGGAATCAGTGCCAGGAGTCCGTTTGCAGGAAGATCCGAGATACGCTTCAATAACCTCACAGTCAGTGCCCAGATGGCCAGGGCCAGGCCAAAAAAGACCAGCGGGCCCAAAACCGGTGAATGAAAAGTCTGCATAAAAAGAAGTGCCAGCCATTGTGAGATTCCGCCGGGGTCATTAAGATAGTCAGCGAGGAAATCAGTCGACAAAAGGAAGGGAGGCTGAACATGGTGGAAATAGAATACTGGCCTGACCACAAGAAGGAGGTAGAGGAAGCCCACAAGCAGGTAGATGCCAG
>JAOZLK010000430.1:0-1808 GCA_029934875.1 Bacteroidales bacterium
GCATAGCCCATGATTTTCCCCCGGATCTGGATAAAGGGCATGTCAGTGCTTGCTTCCGAAATTTTGTAAAACCTGCTGCGATCCACGTAGCGGTAGGGGTAGTGGGTGAGCAGATCCTCATAGACCCTGATATTGAGCTCCTTCAGCAACAACTCTGCCCTTTTGGGTCCCACCCCGGGCAGAAACTTGATATCCTGTTTTAAATATTGTTGCATGCTTGAAGCAATTTACGTAAAATTAGCATTTTAGATGAAAGCCCTGACATGATCTGGCGAATCCGGAAATACATCCAGCACCTCTTTTACCTGCATTACAGGAAAGGACATGGTATCCACTCTCCCTACCTTTTTGAGTTTGTGAATAAGGTGATATTCAATGGAGCGGAGCTTACTGTTCCCCCCGAGATTATTCGGACTCACAGGGAGCTAAAGAAGGACAGGACCCAAATCCCTGAAGTAAAGCTGGGAGCCGCGTCCCACGTAAATTCCACCGGGGAGCGCTCGGCTGCCTCCTTTGTGCGTCATTCATCTGTCTCGGAGAAGTACGGGGCACTGCTATACAGGATCAGCAGGTGGTTTGAGCCGGAGATGATTATCGAACTGGGATCGGGCCTGGGAATCTCAAGCCTCTATCTTGCATCGGGGAGTCCGCATGTTCCGCTTCACTCCATAGAAGGTAATCCCCACAGGGCCTCATTTGCTGAAAAAGTTGTCGCTGGTCTGAAGATGGAGATGCTTAACATTCACCAGGGAGAAATGGATGAGGAGTTGAATAAGCTGATCCCGCATGTAAGGGGCAGGTTTGTTGCCTTTGTGGATGGGAATCACCGCTACGAGCCCACCATAGCCTATGTGAGAAAGTTAATGGAGGTAGACGGGGATGAGGCACTTATTATCATGGATGATATCTACTGGTCGAAGGAGATGTTTAAGGCCTGGAATGAGCTTAATTCGTGGCCGGAGTCAAGGGTAAGCATAGACCTTTACCAAATGGGAATCATTTTACTGCGCCGGGACCTGGCAAAAGCGAATTTTAAGTTTAAGTTTTAGTTTTTTTTGGATCGTTTCTTAAGGAGATTACTTACTTTCGCGTACAACACATTTGATTATGGATAATATTATCAGCCTGGATAAAATTGTCAAGAATTACTACATAGGTTCCATCATCGTGGAAGCCTTGCGTTCGGTTGACATAGAGATAAAACACAATGAATATGTAGCCATCATGGGGCCTTCGGGATCAGGAAAGTCGACCCTGATGAACCTGATTGGTGCCCTGGACACCCCCACCAGCGGGGAGTACATACTCAACGGTACCGACGTTAGTAAGATGGATGATGATATGCTGGCTGAGATCAGGAACAGTGAAATCGGTTTCATCTTCCAGACTTTTAATCTGCTTCCCCGCTATACGGCTCTTGAAAATGTAACCCTGCCCCTGATATATGCGGGAGTTGGAAAAAGTGAAAGAGTTGAATTGGCAAAAAAAACCCTTACTGAAGTTGGACTGGGGGACCGGATGGAACACAAACCCAATGAATTGTCGGGAGGACAGCGTCAGAGGGTTGCAGTGGCCCGCGCCCTGGTGAACAATCCATCCATCATCCTTGCCGATGAACCCACGGGTAACCTGGATTCCAAAACATCGATTGACATTATGAAGTTGTTCGGAGAAATACACAGGCGCGGGAACACCATTATTCTGGTAACCCATGAGGAATCCATCGCCAGGTATGCGCACAGGATCATACGTCTGCTGGACGGTGAAATCGATAAGGTTGAAATCAACGAGAACCCCGACACTTAGGT
>JAOZLK010000430.1:1908-4577 GCA_029934875.1 Bacteroidales bacterium
GCCTCGGTTCTGGCGGCCGATGTGGATCACAGCCCCCTCGCTTTTCCGATTGTGGGGGAGGAGCAGCTTGGCTTCCTTGAAGCGCGTATTGATGAGATGGATGCTTCTCTTGAGCCACTCACCTCCTTTTTAATCCCTGGGGGTCACCCGGCTGTTTCGCAGGCACATATTGCACGTACGGTTTGCAGAAGATGCGAGAGGACCATTTTGAAATTGGGGCAAGAGGTTAATATTCAGGAAGATGTGCTACGATTTTACAATCGTTTATCAGACTATTTCTTCGTTTTATCAAGAAAAATTGCTAAGCTAAAAGGCGTAGAGCAAGAAGCTTGGAAAACAAAGTTGTAAACGTTGATTTTTTTTTTAATTTTGCGGCTCAGAATAAGACCAAGTTAAATTAAAATTGCGATTGATGTATTGGACCCTCGAACTAGCCTCTAAACTTGAAGATGCACCCTGGCCTGCCACAAAAGATGAGCTGATTGACTTTGCCATCCGATCCGGAGCTCCCATGGAAGTCATCGAGAATCTTCAGGAAATGGAGGATGAAGGAGATATTTACGAAAGTATTGAAGATATCTGGCCCGATTATCCAAGCAAGGATGACTTCTTCTTCAACGAAGATGAATACTGATCATTTCCACCTGAATACATCCAGGTAATCCCTGGGCCGCCATTCTTCGACCCATTTAAAATCACTCAAAACAGCTTCTGTAGAGGGAAGCAGCTCCAGTGGGTAGTATGTACCATCGGGTTTGGTTATATAGCTAACCTTTGAGACCTTATTATCCTTCAGGTAGATGACCAGGTCGGAGCATTCGGTCTTGTTGGCTCCCACAATCACATCCTCGTCCGTTGCATAATAGAGGGTTTGTCCATTACCGGTAACATCAATCCGGTGAAGCCGGTTATCCACAAAAAAGCCGGTCATCTCCTTACCTCTCATCTGGTCATATTTGGTGGAATCCTTCTCGCTGATCACCAGGGCCACACCCGTAAGGTCCATTCTTTCCAATTGCTGGTCCTTCATAATAACCCTGATATGGCTGGCCGTGAGTTGGTTTTCCTCTGCCCAGAGAACCGGTTCCCCGAAGAAATCAAAGGCACTGTCAGATTCTACGTAAATCAGCGAGTCGCACATTACCTGCATGTCGCTGCGATATATTTTAACCTTGTAGTAGGCCTGCAAGATACGGCCCACTCCCAGGGAGTCAGTATTTTGCAAGGACCTTAGCGTATCGGCATGCACATACATGGTATCCGGTCCGTCTATCTGTATCATCAGGGCACTGTCGGTAACCATAATCGCCTCATCATCATTGTAATAGAGTCCGAAATTTCCTTTCATGGTCATGTTCTCAACTGTATCTATCATGACGACATTGGACCGGGCCCGCCCAAATCCGGCATCGGCTTCGTAATAGAGCGTGTCGCCGCTGAGAATCCGGCCATTTTGTTCCATAAAGGCCTTATCTGTCACAAAGGAGATGTTTTGCTGCATATCATGCCACCCGTTTTCGCAATAGATATAACGGTCATCATTAAATATATCCGTGGGCCCCGAGAAATAGGATCGCTCGTTTTGAGAATCGTACTTCAGACTGTCGGTTTTGATGATGTAATCGGGGCTTACAATTTCTACGCTATCCATGAAGTAGAATACCTCAGTATCCAGCAAAAAGCGGCCTCTTCTGCTTGTGAGCTGGCTATCTTCCTGTTTGAGTATCCCGCCTCCCCGGTAAGTTGCAACTTCATCGTTGCGGTAATAGTTGAGGGTGTCAGTTTCCAGCGTGGACTCCTTATTTCTCAATATGACGTTGTTCCTGACCCGGGCCACCCTTGTCTCCCCGTTATAGTGTGCCAGGTCGCCCGTGAGGGTTAGTGTGTCCCCGTGGGTAACTTTAACATTGCTGAAAGCATCCACAGACCCGGTTTCTGAGTAAAAATAGGCCGAGTCGCAGGACATCAGAATGTCTTCGTGTTTCAGTTGAACGTTCCCCAGAAGTTTTCGGGCATCTTTACCAAGCTTTATATCATATGCGGTGAGTTCCGCATTCAGGATCTCCAGCTTTTTAAGCTTTTGCGATAGCAAAAGCGGGGATAGCGGCAGCGTGCAAATGAATAGAATGCATGTTAGTGATACACGCCTATGCCGGGTTCCGATCATCTCTGGGTGGTCTGTTCACCAAAGGTGGCACAGTTCTTAAAGGACTTGTCGACCCTTATGTATGTTTTCCCCTTCATTTCCACGAACCATTCGTCCATCACATCATTGTTTTTTTTCTGAAGGGCCAGGTTCTGTAAAAGGAGATAGTCCTGTTTAAGATTGGCAATGTGAGGCTCTGTCCGGTCTCTCAACTGGAGTATTTTGTAACAGGTTTTCTGGTTGTGATCCACCGATTCGTATGGTTCGGTAATATCTCCCACTTCCATATTCCTGATCATATAGTAGTCTTTCGTTGGCAACTGTTCCAATTCAAAGCTTGCAGACTGAGTCTGGGGATTCACGATCAGTCCACCGTTTATATTGGTCTTTACGTCTTCTGAGTAAATTTTGGCAGCAAGGCTGAATTCCAGTGAGTCGGCATTGATTGCACTTGCGAGGCTGTCCAGTTTGTGGACCGCTTTCTGCTTGGCATTGGCATCAGCCTTGGGTTTCATCAGGATGT
>JAOZLK010000431.1:0-2604 GCA_029934875.1 Bacteroidales bacterium
AGGGCGAACGAAGTGACCAGTGCTTTGATTTTGACCTTGCCCCTGATGGTGGATATATACTGGCCGGCCATACCAGGAGTTACGGAGTAGTAAACTGGGACTACCTTCTAATGAAGATAGATAGCTCGGGCAATGAGGAGTGGGTGAGCACTTTCGGTCAGCCCAGGGGTTACAATCCCGCCTGGATCCACGACGAATCCTATGGGGTGAGGTCAACTCCTGACGGAGGCTATATAGTTGCCGGTGGATCGGGCGACGAATACAATTACAGTGCGTCCGGACATCCTGCCGGACGCTCCGATGAGTGGAAGGCTTATCTGGTGAAGACAAATGGAGAAGGCAAGTTGCTCTGGGAAGGGGTCTACCCTCCCACTTCTGTTGGCAATAATGCGGCAGAATTTGTAGCGCTTACCAATGATGGTGGATTCATTGTTTTTACCGATACAGATTCAGAATCACCTCCCCAACCCAACAATTTCGGTTTTATGAAGATTGAAGCTGATACCATCACTGAATCCCGATACATTGCACTGGATATAACAATTGAAGGAGATGGAGAGGTATATCCGCGGAACAAATACCATATAAAAAATGAGACACTTACCCTGACAGCAAGCCCTGAAGAGGGATGGGAATTTATTTCCTGGAGTGGTGATGTGAACAGTGCAGAAAATTCCATCTCCTTCACACCTGGCGACAACTTCTCGATCCTGGCCACATTTCAAAGTACTGTTGGCCTCATCGAAACCAGTTTGAATTCCGCAATCATATATCCAAACCCGCTTACAAATGGCCTGTTTAAAATAACATTCTGCAAACCCGTCTATGATGTACTGCTATCAGTTTACGATCTGAATGGCAGAAAAACAGGAGGAAAACGTGCATGCCTGTCCGGGACCAGGGAAGTGTCAATGGAATTGCCCCAAGGCCTGAAAGGCATATATATTCTCAAAGTGACAGCAGATAAAAACACAAGTGTTTTAAAACTGCTTGTTGAATAAAACATGTGGGTATGTATAAACCTCCGAAAATATCCTGATCAAACAAAAACCACCACCTGACTCATAATCAGGGGGTCGCTGGTTCAAGCCCAGCTGGGCCCACTTAAAGATCAACCACTTACAATTTATTTTGTAGGTGGTTTTTTCTTTGGTGCCAGGTTTGTGCCAGGATTTGAGGGGAAGGTTGGTGGGAATTAATACCTTTCTATAATAAAACTATATGGATTCAAGAGTCTTTGCACATTGTATGCTATCTACTACTGGAACTGTTCCTCTATTTTGTAATTCTATAAGCAAATTAAATGACTTCATTGTAGGAATGGATGCAAGTGCAGAATGACAAAGGCATGGAATCAGAGCTACTGGTTCCATTAAATGAATGAGACTTGAAACCTTAAAATTTTAACTCTTTTTTTATTCCTTCTTATACCAGCTTGGTCTTCGCTGGCCATCGCTTTTTTCAAGCATATCGTTCAGCCGATTATCTAGTTTGTTAATAATAGGAGCCAGCCAGGGCAATTGCTTCTTAGCATGATGAATGAAGGGGCCATAACCCTGTCCATATTGAACATTTCCCAGTAGGTTGTACTTCTCTGCAGGATCTTTTTGAATATCATATAACTCATAAATATCCCATACGCCATGGTAGGTCATGTAGCTATATTGTTTTGTGCGTAATCCGAAAATAGTAGGTGTCATTACGGCTGCGGGGTCGACAAAATATTCGTAGATGAAATCCTGTCGCCAGTTTATGTCCTCTCCTAATACCAGGGGAAGAAAGGATGCTCCCTGCATTGTAGCCGGGACTTCCACACCAGCAATATCCAATATGGTTGGGGCAATGTCTATATTGAGCACAAATTCAGAACACTTTCTTCCTTTTTTAATCTGCTCTCCCCAATGGAAGAAGGCGGGTACACGGATGCTCTCTTCATACATCACTCGTTTATCAATGAGCCCATGTTCGCCAAGCATATATCCATTGTCGCCCATATAAATAATGACAGTATTGTCTAATTCTTCCAGCTCTTTCAGCGTTTCTACTACCTTGCCAACACTCTCATCTACACCAAGCATGCATTCAGCATATAATTGTGTTAGCCTTGCCAGATCGTCACCTTCCACATTATCGATATTAGCATAATCTCGTTCAGCTCCATGCCAGCTTTTACGTTGTTTTCGCAGCCACTCGGGTTTTCCCTCGTAATTTTCTTCTGTATCTGCATAGGAAGCCGGATAGATAATTTCCTCATCAATGTAGGCTTCGTGATGGCGAGCAGCCGGGGTCCAATTCTCGTGTATAGCCTTATGAGAAAGACACAAAAACCAGGGTTGGTCCGAATTACTCTGCTCTTTGATATAATCTACTGCCAGGTCTGTCAGGACATCGGTCATGTGACCTTCTATCACTTTTCGTTCTCCATCCACATTTAGTTCAGGATTGATATACCTGCCCTGTCCTTTAAAGGAGACCCAGTAGTCAAAATTCTGCTTTCGCTCATCTGTACCATGTCCCATATGCCATTTTCCGACAAAGCCTGTATGGTAACCAGCTTTCTTAAGTTCCTTCGGATAGGTAGCTGTGTTTGGGTTCAGGTCTGTA
>JAOZLK010000431.1:2614-4576 GCA_029934875.1 Bacteroidales bacterium
TCACATTGTGGGTATGCGCATATTGACCTGTAACTATAGATGCTCTGCTGGGAGAGCACAAGGATGTGGTCACAAAAGCTTCATCGAAGTAGACCCCGTTCTTTGCCAGCTTATCAATATTGGGTGTCTCAATAAAGGGGTGATCAAGCATACTTAATAAATCATAGCGCTGATCGTCAATCAGGAGAAAGATGATGTTGGGGCG
Organism: Bacteroidales bacterium; assembly: GCA_029934875.1. Taxonomy (GTDB): domain Bacteria; phylum Bacteroidota; class Bacteroidia; order Bacteroidales. The sequence goes on from JAOZLK010000431.1 coordinate 2,820, forward strand.
CTCCTGGGCCAATACAAGAACTTTGGAACTTATAATCAGGAGGGCTATCAGGATCTGCTTCATTGTACTTTATTTAATTTATAAATACCGCGCTCTGTTCTTAATAAATAGAATCCATCTTTTAAGGATGAAACATCAACCTGAGTGCTTTCTTTCCCTTCTTTAACTCTCCTTCCCAGAATGCTGTAAATATCATAGGTGCTTGCCCTGCTGAAATACAGGGTGGTAGAAACCGGATTCGGATAGAAGTTAAACAAAGGCGCGCTATGCATGCTTGTCGATGTGGTGGTGTCCTGAACAGAAAAAACAAGGGAATCACGTGCTGTTCCTTCCCGGTCATCTGTGGCAATAGCAAGAATGCGATGATCTCCTTCACTAAAACCTCCCAGATAGCGGGTGTATGGACTATCATAAAAGGTATGTATCAGGGTATCGTTCAGAAAAATTTCTACTGAAGAAAGGATTCCATCGCTGTCCGTGGCATCAATGGATAATAAGATATTGTTTCCCGGAACATGCATTGAGGAGTCACCAGGAGAAGTGATCTCAATAAAAGGAAGTATATTTTCGTACTGAATTACCGTGAATTCAATATGCTCCATGGCCTGTCGTCCATCCCGATCGTAGGCTTTGATAATGATGTAATAATTCCCTGGCTGCAGTGTGTCAAGCGGGAATGAAAAACTACTTTGTGGGTCGGGAAGGATTATCTCCTTCCCGGAGAACGAAAAAAAGAGATGGTCTAAAGGGCTGTATCTTTCTTCTAAATTAAAGGCTAGAGTATTGTCAGTTGTGCCTGTGACGATAGTATCAGCCGGTTGACTAGTAATTTCAATTACAGGTTCTGGATCCCCGAAGAATACAGAGATGGAATGTTCAAATTTGTTTCCCTGATCGTCTTCTACTTTTATCAGGATGTCGTTCCATCCATCTACAGCAGTCGTTGGAGTGTAATTCAGAGAAAGTGTTGAATCTGTCTTGCTTGCAAGTGACTTATTATTCAGGAGGAAGTTAATTGAAGCGATATCTCCTTCAATCGAAAAAGCTTCGATTTCAATATTTATTTCCTCATTCAGCGCATAGATTGAGCTATCTTCAAATCCCGTAAGCGAGAATCCTTTATTCAGTTGAACTTCCAGAACAGGTTCTGTTGTACTGCTGTCTATCCTGAAGCTTCCCAGGAAGAAATCATTTCCGGATTCATAAACCAGGTCGTAACTTCCATAATAGCCATGCACATTTACTTCCCCATTTTCATCAGAGGTAAATACTTCATCTGTATTAAAAATGCCTTCCATCAAGTCTATCCATATTTCCCCATTTACCTTTGGAGTTCCGTCATAATTGAATAAGGGGTAATCAAGCTTCTCCGTGCTATTTTTATCTGCAAAGGTCCAATGCGTGAATAGTTTCACTTTTGGATGACTGAAGTACATTACCATCATGTATTCAGTTAGAAGCCTTCGCTCCTCATCGCTATACACATATTTGCTTGCATCATCACGAATTTCAAATTCTGTAGCATGGTAGGGTAAATTGTATCTGTCGAAATCACACAAGCGTTTGTAGATAGTATCTGGAGTAATTAGGCCATGTTTCAGACGGGACTGAAAGCCAATACCCTCGATGGGCGCCCCAAGTGCAATTTGCTTATCGAGTATATCCCTGTATTTTGCAGGTCTGCCCATTGCCCATGATGATATAGCAGAAATGATCTGGTAGTCATTCTGAAACAGCAATACATCCTCTTTTCCACA
>JAOZLK010000432.1 GCA_029934875.1 Bacteroidales bacterium
TAGTGCCTGCAAGAAAACTTTCAATTAATTGATTTGCAGCTATTTATTGTTGATAACTTGTTTGAATCTACCATGGTTTTCCCTTGGTATTTTTACCGAAAATGCAGATATTCAATGCATTAAGCAATTGAGATTCGCATATTTCTGGTAACCCATCAAACGAGGTTCAAAAATGAGAAAGAGATTCGATCAGCAATTTGTACTTGGACGACTACTTATTAATGAGACACCCATTACAACCGGCAAGCGAGGAGGCGCCCTTCCTAAATTAACCGCAGCCCTAAAAGAGATTTACATCACCCCTAAATGGAACGAGCGTGTTTTTGAGATACTGGAAGAAAAAATCTTGAAGGGCAAGAAGCAAACCGGACGTCCAGGGATGGATCTATGGCAGGTATTTGTATTGTCGCAGGTACGTTTGTGCCAGAATATCAGTTATGACGACCTTTACCACATTGCAAATTACGACAGTCTTATCCGTCAGCTCATGGGTGTTGAGAGTGGATTTGGTTACGAGAAGTATAAGTTTGAATATCAGAACATTTTTGACAATGTATCGCTTTTGGATGATGAGACCGTACGGAAGCTGAACCATGTTATCGTTGAGTTCGGGCATGAAGTATTTAAAAAAAAAGAGGTGGAAGCATTATGCTTAAAGACTGATAGTTTTGTGGTAGAGAGTAACGTGCATTTTCCAACGGATTACAACCTGATATGGGACAGTGCCCGTAAAAGTCTTGACATAGTAGACAAGTTTTTGGAGAAGTATTCCTGGATCCCGGATTGGAGGAAGAAAGCTGAGTGGTACCGCCAGCTGAAAAACTTGATGAGGGCCGTTGGCAAAGCCTCATCATCGGGAGGGAAAGGTAAAGAAGAAAGGATAAAGCGGGCAGCAAAGCATTATTTGACAAAAGCGCGGGCACTACAGGAAAAACTGTTGGACTCAAGATTTCCTATGATAGATGAGATGGATGCATTGCTTATTACTATTCTGATTCGGTATATGGATTTTCTGGACAAGTTTATTGATCAACTTGACCGAAGGGTATTACAAGGGGAGAAAATCCCTCATGAGGAAAAGGTGTTCTCCATCTTTGAGGAATATACCGAATGGATCAACAAAGGGAAATCACACCCCAATGTAGAGTTGGGAAAGATGCTGGTCATTACTACCGATCAGTACAACCTGATTGTTGACTATCGGATCATGGAACATCAATCTGACTCAGAGATGGTCAGGCCTATAGCAGAGGAGCTTACCTCACAGTACAATATCCTAAGCTGGAGTTTTGACAAAGGATACTGGCACAAGGATAATAAGGCGCTGTTGGAAGAGCATGTTGAGAAAGTAGTCATTCCCAAGAAGGGCAAGCGCAACAAGCAGGAACAAGAGGAAGAAAGCCAGCGGCAGTTCAAGTTGCTGAGAAACAAACACAGTGCAGTGGAATCAAATATCAATGAGCTAGAACACAGGGGACTGGACCGGTGTCCGGACCGTGGGCATGGTCATTTCAAACGCTATGTTGGCCTGGCAGTATCAGCCTATAACTTGAGACGCATAGGGCAGGAATTGATGGAGATCCAGCGAAAACAGGAGCTGCCTGAAAAAGAGCTAAGGGCAGCAGCCTAAACGCCGACTGAAATATATGTACATAAATTTTTCAACATGGGAGAGGTGTGCCCTGGAGTGTGAAATAATGAGCATATTTGATCCTGTAGCGCCGTTATGAACAGGAAAAAAGCCGGGAAATCCCCGATCCTTTACTTGGCCACGGTACCATGAAGAAAATAGTGAGAGCTTTTGTTATGAAAAATCAGAAAACGTGAGTTTTCTTAGAGGCACTAAATATATATGCAAACAGCAATTGTCACTGGCGCAAGCAGAGGAATTAGAAATTCCTTTGCATTAACGTTTACTGATAAGATGCTGATAATGAAAGGATAGACGAATATTCAGGGGTTTACACTGTTCCTGATCTCTGTGGGAGAGAGTCCCAGTTTGGCTTTAAAAACCCTGCTGAAATAGTAGATGGATTGGAAACCCAGCTCGTAGCTGATCTCTTTGACACTTTTATCGGTGTAGAGCAACATCTCCTTGGCTCTCAACACCTTCAAATCCAGGTGATACTGTACAGGCGGCACCCCCGTGTATTTTTTGAACATTTTCCTGAAATAGGAGTATCCTATGTTGTTCTCTTCTGCGAAATTCTGGAAGTTGATCTCTGCTTCCACATTTTCCCGGATTGAGAAACATGCATTTTGAATAATCTTCTCCACACGTTTTCCGCTAAAATCCTTCTGCTTATCATAGGAGACGATAAACCCCAGCATTTTCATGATCATACCCGATGCGACCTGCTGGTAGCCGGGTTTCTCTTCCAGCACGTAAGAAAAGATCTTGTAATACGAATCAATGATCTCCTCGTTACGCCCCATATCAACCACAGCATTCTTGGAGGTAAACCAGGGGCGACCAAATATCTGGTGGGCAATATGCCCTGAAAAACCAACGTAATTCTCAGCCCAACCGGTCCCTTTCAATGGCTTATATCGGTGCCAGCGACCAGGCTTGGTGATCATCAGGGAACCGGGCTTTACCTTAAATTTTCCGCTGTGGTTTTCATAGACACCTTCACCCTTTGTAATGTAGTGGATCTGGTATTCATTCAGAATACGACCCTGTTCGAAATTAAAATAGTAACCGGACGGGTGATCAGCGGGGGGATAAACCACACCGGGCTCTATCTCCGTCTTCCCGGCACAGTTCAAAAACAGGCCCCAATCCTTGTCCTCCTGGCTGGGATTCAAATATTTAAAAAATTCATCCAATTTTTCTTCCGCTGATTTACTCTATATGTTCTCAGGGAGCAAAATAGAAAAAAGATTCATATAATTTGTTAGTCATTGGCGCATTTTGTGCAAATAATTGACCAAAAAGTCTATTGATGGATGCCATAATACCTCGTAATTTTGAATTCAAATCAAACGGACATGCATCAGAGAATAGCATTTAAAATGAAAGTCACTCCGGGAGCAATTGAGGAGTACAAGAAGCGCCATGATGAGCTTTGGCCCGAACTTCATAAACTGCTGAAGGATGCTGGGATTTCGGAATACAGTATATTCTTTGATGAGGAGACCCATACACTGTTTGCCTTCCAAAAGCAGGCCGGTGAGCAGGGATCTCAGGATCTGGGGACAACAGAAATCGTTCAGAAGTGGTGGAAATTCATGGCCGATATTATGGAAACCAATCATGACAACTCCCCCGTCTCCAGTACCCTGGAAGAGGTCTTTTATATGGAATAGTTGAACCTTATTATAAACAAAAAAATGAGTCAATCGGAAACTATAAAAAAAGCATTTAACGCAGCAAAAGATCAGTATGCTCAAATAGGCGTGGACGTGGAAGCTGCCATGAACCAGTTGGATGAATTCCCGATTTCCCTGCATTGCTGGCAGGCGGATGATGTGGGAGGTTTTGAAACGGCCGATTCGGAACTTTCAGGTGGAGGAATCCAGGCAACAGGAAATTACCCCGGCAAGGCCCGGAACATTGAGGAGCACAGAATGGACATTGAAAAATCCATGGACCTGCTGCCTGGAAAACAACGCCTCAACCTTCATGCTCTTTATGGAGATTTCCAGGGCAAAAAGGTGGATCGCAACGAGATTGAGATAAAACATTTTCAGAGTTGGATTGACTGGGCAAGGGAACAGGGCATCGGAATGGATTTCAATTCCAGCATGTTCTCTCATCCAAAGGCATCTGACAATTTTACCCTTTCCCATAAGAACAAAGAAATTAGGGATTTCTGGATCGAGCACACAAAACGTTGCCGTGCCATAGGTGCCTCTATGGGAGAGCAATTAGGAACTCCGTCTATTCACAACATCTGGATCCAGGATGGTTCCAAGGATTTGCCTGTGGACCGGAATGCACACCGAGCCATACTAAAAGACTCCCTGGATGAAATCTTTGCAAAAAAGTATTCCAAAGATCACCTGAAAGATGCCATCGAGAGCAAACTTTTTGGAATCGGGCTTGAATCTATGACAGTGGGGAACTCAGAATTCTACCTGGGTTATGCCGTGGCAAACCAGACGCTAATTTGCCTGGACAGCGGTCACTTCCACCCTACCGAGCAGGTAGGCGACAAGATCTCTTCCGCCCTGCTGTTTGTCCCCGAAGTGTTGCTGCACGTAACCCGGCCGGTTCGGTGGGACAGCGACCATGTGGTGACCATGAACGACGATACCATGCTGATTGCACAGGAGATTGTAAGATGTGGTGCCATGAAGAAGGTGCACATGGGCCTCGACTTCTTTGATGCCAGCATTAACCGCATAGGCGCATATGTGGTAGGTACCCGTGCAGCGCAGCAATCCATGCTATTTGCACTATTGGAGCCCAGGGATTTGCTCCTCAAATACGAGGAGAATGGCCAGTTCTTTGAGCGTTTAGCCATGCTGGAATTGCTCAAAACAAAACCCTTTGGTTCCATTTGGGACTATTATTGCCTGAAGCATGAAGTACCTGTAGCTCAAGATTTTATTTCTGACATCCA
>JAOZLK010000433.1 GCA_029934875.1 Bacteroidales bacterium
ATCATCAAATTACATTTATGGTGAGACTGATATTTTTGGTTTTAGCCTGGTAAATATTAGTGGTGTTGGTTGTCCAAACTATGGTGGGATATTAATTATGCCTACTATGGGAGAAATAGATTTATCGAATAAAAAGTCTGAATACATAGATGAAAAGTCTGAGCCGGGATATTACAGTGTTAATTTGAACAATCATTCAATAAAAGTTGAATTAACTGCAACAAAGCGTTGCGGATATGCAAGATTTACATATCCTGAAGGCAAAGCAGGGATCCTGTTAGATCTCTCGCGAAGACATTCAGAAGATTCCGGTTTTTATCTGGAAAAAATTTCGAATACAGAATTTGCCGGCCATAAACAAGATGGAACATTTTGCGGTGTAAAGGGTACGCACACCACTTATTTCTATTCAGTAATTAAGCAAAATACTACACATAGTGGTTTAATTGACAGAAATGAAATTGTAAAATCTGATATAAATGAGATTTCTGGTGAGGATTTAGCTCTTTTTGCACAATTTGACAGTAAAGATGGCGATCAATTTGAAATTATATCCGGCATATCTTATGTAAGTATTGCCAATGCCAAAGAAAATTTAATGGCAGAAATTGGAGAGGCATCTTTTGAAGAAATCAGACAAGCCGCTCGCAAAGAATGGGAAGAAAAATTATCACGTATTGCTGTAGAAGGTGGTGCAGATGAGGATAAAACTAAGTTTTATACAGCAATTTATCATACCATGAGTCACCCTAATATTATCAATGATGTAAATGGTGAATATCCTGCAATGACTACTTTCAAAACTATGAAAATGGAGGAAGGTAAAAACCGCTACTCTCTCTATTCACTTTGGGATACTTACAGAACTTTGCACCCATTTTTATCATTGGTTTATCCGGAAATACAATCAGAAATGGTTCAGTCTATGGTTGATATGTACAATGAAGGAGGATGGTTGCCACACTGGGAACTTATAAGTAAGGAAAAAGGTGTAATGAATGGTGATCCTGCTCCGATAGTTATTGCTGATAGCTACTTGCGTGGAATTCGTGATTTTGATATAAATACGGCCTATGAAGCAATGCTAAACAATGCTGAAAACTCATGGTTTGCTCCAAACCGGGATAACAGTTCAGCTGAAACTGTGAGGAATGGAATAAAAGTTTATCTCGAAAATGGTGGATATATAACACAAGACTATAAGAATGTGTGGGGATGTGTAGCAACTACTATGGAATACAATCTGTCAGATTGGAATATTGCCATGATGGCGAAAGATTTAGGTAAGAACGAAGATTATGAGAAATTCTTAAAACGTTCTGAGGGCTATCGCTATTTTTGGGATGAAGAAACTCAATTTTTTCGTCCACGTTTTGCTGATGGTTCTTTTCTTACTCCATTTGATGAAACGGAAATTTCTGGTGAAAATAGTTGGGCAGGCAGTGGTGGCCCGGGCTATTGCGAAGGAAATGCATGGCATTATTTGTACTTCGTTCCTCATGATATTCAGCATTTGATTGACAAAACAATGGGTGAAAACTTATTTGTTGATAAACTTCAAGTGCTTTTTGACAGTTCACATTATGAAGCTACAAACGAGCCGGATATTGCATTCCCATTCTTATTTAACTATGTAAAAGGTGAAGAATGGCGAACACAAAAAACAGTTAGAGAATTGGTAGGCACCGAGTTTGGAATTAAGCCGGATGGTATTCCCGGAAATGATGATGCCGGTACTATGTCTGCCTGGTTGATTTTTGCCATGATGGGAATTTACCCTGATTGTCCGGGAAGTATGGTTTATCAGATTACCACTCCGGTTTTTGATAAAATAAGCATTGCACTGAATCCAAACTATTATTCGGGGAAAGAATTTGTTCTCGAGAGTAAGAATAGTGCTACTGAGAATCAATACATTGCTAATATGAAGCTAAATGGTATAGATCATTACTCTTATACAATAAAACATGAAGATATTGTAAAAGGTGGCTCATTGACATTTGAATTAAAAGGTTTTTAAATGATGAAAATGATGCTCCTGCAAATGCAATAATTCAAACTCTTTATCCAACAAGAATCGTTGTGGGTATTGATGTCAGGAATTTATACGAAAATGGAGGGATGATTCATTGTGTAACTCAACAACAACTAGACTAGAAAAAACTATAATTTTTTAATTGCTTAGAAATCATGAAAGATAGAAAACTACTTTTTCTGGCCATAGGTATCTTAATGTTTAATAGCTGTGGAAATTCATCAAAAGAATCAAAGGATATTGAATTATCTAAACCAAATGTTATAATCATCCTTGCAGATGATATGGGGTATGGCGATGTTTCTGCCTGTAATCCAACTGCAAGAACCAGTACGCCGAATATAGACATGCTTGGTGAACAGGGTATCAGTTTCACCGATGCCCATAGTGCGGGTGCCGTATGTGTACCATCAAGATATGCGCTACTAACGGGTCGGCACCTGTTTCGGGTTCCTTCGCAAAAATCAAGAGCAGGCTGGGGTTATGGTTCCCCACTGATAGAAAACGGGCGAGAGACCATTGGAACCCTGATGCAAAAAGCCGGATACTCTACCGCCTGTATTGGAAAATGGCATCTCGGACTGGAATGGACTCTGAAAGACTCCACAAAGAAGCAGATGCCAGATGCTAAACCACTTGCTTATACCAATACCGATTTTGGAGCTGTAGTTGGCAAGGGGCCAAATACACTGGGATTTGATTATTCATTTATTATGCCGGCCTCGCTGGATATGGCTCCTTATGTTTTTGTTAAAAATGATAGGGTTGTTGATCCTGAAATAGTGATGGTCTCCGATGTTTATTCAAGAACAAAACCCGGAACAATAGAGGCTTATGACCGGGGTTATGTAAATGATAACGACATCTACTGGGGTCGTGGAATCTGGTGGCGGAATGGTGAGATGTCTTCATCGTTCCGTATAGAAGCGTGCCTGGATGTCATAGTCAGCGAAGGGACTTCATTTATCGAAGAGCATGTAGCAAGCCATCCTGAAAAGCCTTTCATGTTATATCTTCCTTTAACAGGGCCACATACTCCGTGGGTGCCGGATGAAAAATTCAAAAGGACATCAGATATGGGAACCTATGGTGACTTCATTCATGAGATCGATGATGTAGTTTTAAGAATAAAAAGTACCCTGAAAGAACTGAATATTGAGGAGAATACCATTGTGATTTTCACCAGTGACAATGGTGCCCACTGGTCAGAAGAGGATAAGCTTATTTATGCACATCAAAGTAACTGGAGTTCCAGAGGACAAAAAGGAGACATTTGGAACGGAGGACATCGGGTTCCATTATTTGTGAATTGGCCTGCCAAAATAAAGGAAGCTATAAGGTGTAATCAAACAGTTGGTTTAATAGATATTATCACCACTTTGGCAGATCTTACCGGTGAAAATATTGAAGATGGATATGCAGAGGATAGTTACAGCTTCTTTCATGTATTAGACCAATCTGTTCAGAAGCAAGCGGAAAGGAAGCATATCATATATTATTCGTCCGGAAGGAAAAAGGCTGTACAGTCAGGTGACTGGAAGTATATTGATTGCCTGGGCTCTGGTGGGTTTACAAGACCTTCCCGTTTGGAACCTGTGGATGGTGGTCCCCCTGGACAGTTGTATAACCTAAAGCTGGATCCGCTTGAACAAAACAACCTCTACCTGGAAGAACCTGAAATTGTCAGGGATTTATCAAACTTGCTTGACAGCCTCGTAAAACTATAAACAGATGAAGCAGAATCGTGGAATTGTATATTTAATCGTCTTTTTTTCCTTCCTGATGAACAACAAAAGCTTTTCACAAAGTGATGAAACCAAAATTAACCTGGCATTGGTTCAAATGACCGTTGAGGGTGGTGAGCCAATTAATAATATTGCCCGAGCCAAAAGGATGATTAAAGAAGCAGCACAAAATAATGCGCAAATTGTATTGCTCCCGGAAGCTTTGGATTTGGGATGGACAGATCCTTCAGCATTAACAAATGCATTACCCATACCTGAGGGTGAGACTTACAGAGCTCTGGCACAAGCTGCAAAAAGTAATAAGGTATATGTTTGTGCCGGTCTGATTGAAAAAGATGGTGATAAAGTTTATAATTCTGCTGTAATTATAAGCACTGAAGGAGAGTTGCTCCTAAAGCATCGAAAAATTAATGAGCTGAAAATTGGTCATAAATATTATGCCCTGGGAGAAAATCTGAATGTTTGCGATACTGAGTATGGTAGAATTGGACTGATGATATGTGCAGATGCAAATACAAAGGGGAAGAATCTTTCACGCTCATTGGCTATGATGGGAGCCGAGCTAATTCTTTCTCCATGTTCATGGGCCGTACCCGCTGATCATGACAATGAGAAAGAACCTTATGGCAAAACATGGTATAATGCCTACTCTCCAGTTGCAAAGGAGTTTTCGGTATGGATAGCAGGCTGTAGTAATGTGGGTCTGATGACAGGTGGTCCATGGAAAGGATGGAAAGGAATTGGTTGCTCTCTTGTTGTTGATGCCGAAGGGAATGAACAG
>JAOZLK010000434.1 GCA_029934875.1 Bacteroidales bacterium
GGGTTTTGGAGAGGATACGTATCTGACTACTGAAATGATCGTAAGCGCGGTTACCGGATTGCAGGGGGAGTATGAAGGATTGAAAAAGACACACATTGGAGCGGTTACCAAACATTTTGCAGCTTATGCTCAGGTGGCGGGAGGGAGGAATTTTGCCTCAGTGGAGATATCTCCCCGCAGGCTTATAGATGAGATATTCCCGCCTTTTAAAGCAGTAGTTCAGCGAGGAAACTCCCTGGGTATCATGGCATCGCATGGCGATATTAACGGGGTTGCCAGTCACGCCAATCCCTGGCTGCTGACAGAAGTCCTGCGAAATCAATGGGGTTTTAAAGGGTATACGGTATCCGATGCCAACGATATCGGACGTTTACATTACTTTATGAAAGTGGCCGAAACCCCCGAAGATGCTGTTATTTTAGGTCTGAAGGCCGGAATGGATGTGGACCTGTATGCAGATGATGCCTATGTACTCTTGCCGGGTATTGTGAGTGAAAACCCGGAACTGGAAACCTATATCGATAAAGCATGCAGTCATGTACTGCGCACAAAATTTATACTGGGCCTGTTTGACAATCCTTTCGTGGATCCGGAAGAAGCAAAGGTCAAAGTGCGTGATGCAAGCGCTGTTGATCTTGCTCGGCTGGGAGACCTTGAATCTGTGATCCTCTTGAAAAATGAGAATCAGATTTTACCCCTTCGGGCCAATCATAAGCTGGATATAGCCCTGGTGGGTCCCCTGCTGGGCAAAGAAACCCAGAAGCATTTTGAAGAGATAGCTGGAGACAATTACCGCTTTGTTTCCGAAAAAGGCTTTGATCTGACCGACGGACAGCGTGCAATCCCGGAGCTAACTCCGCTTGAGGGCATGGAAAAGGGAATTCGCGATATTGTTGCTCAGACCCGTACATCCGATCTGCTGGTTTTATTTCTTGGGGGAGATGAATTTACAGCGAAAGAATCCTTTTTCAACGGCGCACTGGGCGATCGGGAAAGCATTGATCCGGTGGGTCTGCAGGATAAACTTTTGCTGGAGCTAAAGAAAACAGGCAAACCGGTAGTGGTGGTCCTAAAGCACAGGAGGACACTCTCCGTGAATACCATAGCTAGAAATGCCGATGCCATACTGGATTGCTGGGAATTAAGTGAATTCTCCGACCGGGCAGTAGCTAAACTGATCTTCGGGAAGGCGGTTCCCTCGGGTAAACTGGCAGTCACCGTGCCAAGGTCTATTGGTCAGCTGCCCATACACTACAGTCAGAAAGAGATTAATTTCAAAAAGGGCTACCTTTTTGCCAACAGTTCACCCCTGTATCCCTTTGGATTTGGATTGAGCTTCACAGAATTCACCTACTCAAATCCCCGGCTGTCGGATACGATGCTTGCCGCAGGGGGAAGCATTACTGCAAGTATCGATGTGAAGAATACAGGGGATGTGGCCGGCAAAGAGGTGGTTCAGCTCTACATAAAGGATGTAATCGGATCGGTTCTTCGGCCTGATAAGGAGTTGAAAGGCTTTGAAAAGATCTCTCTGGATCCGGGTGAAACAAAAACAGTTTCCTTCGAGATCCTGCCTGAAATGCTGGCTTTTACGGGTCTGGAAATGAAAGAAGTAATTGAAGCCGGGGAGTACCATGTTCTGCTTGGAGCTTCATCACAGGATGTCTCAGAAATCTCATTCAAATTGTCAGATTAATATAGGATTCATAGGAAAAAGGTAACCATGTCTAGATCAGATCTCTATTCTCGTTTTTTGGTTCCAGTATTGATGATGCTATGTTGGAGTTGTTCCTCTCAGGAAGCTGAAAACAGGATCAGTATATGGTTTTCACATCCGGCTCTTCACTGGGAAGAGGCACTGCCCATTGGCAATGGGACACAGGGGGCCATGATCTATGGAGGCATTACCACGGAGGAATTTCAGTTGAATGACCACACCCTCTGGGCAGGTGGACCTTCAGACTGGAACAATCCTGAAGCGAAGCGAATGTTACCACTCATCCGTGAAGCCGTTTCCAGGGAAGATTTTCTGCGGGCCGACACCCTCTGGGAATATGCCCAGGGCCCTTATACAGCCCGGTATTCCACAGCAGGCAGCCTGTTCTTCGATTTTGATATTGATTCTGCCGGGGTAAGGAATTACCGTCGGGAGATCAACCTGGAAGAGGGCTTATCAACGCTTAGCTTTCAAATTGGTGATAACACTTTCTGAAGGGAAGCTTTTGCCTCCTTCCCGGACAAAGCCATTCTGGTAAAACTGATAGCCGAGGAGAAGGGAAGCCTTAGTTTTACATCCTTTTTCAGGAATGAGATGCCCCATAAAGTGGATAATGAGGGCGATGGGCACATTTTCCTGCGGGCAAAGGCTCCCAGCCATGTGGCGCATCGCAGTTACGTACCCGAGCAGGTAGTATACGAGGAGGAGGGAGAGGGTATGGTGTATGAGGTCCATGTGAAAGTACTGGACACCGATGGAGAGGTCTCTGTTTCAAATGGAAAACTCATCTTAAATAATGCCAGTGAGGCTGTGCTGGCCATAGCCACAGCCACAAGCTTCAATGGCTTTGACAAATCTCCTGGTTTTGAGGGAAAAGAACCTGCGCATGAAGCAAAACGCATTTTGGGAAACTTGCAGGATCAGCGATACGATGAGTTGAAAAGAAGACATGTGGAAGATTTCAGTGCCCTGTTTGGCAGGGCTTCATTGGATATGGGTGGTAAAGAACATCGTGATTTGCCTACCGACCAGCGATTGATAAGGTTCAGTCAGGGGGAAAAGGATAATGATTTAATGGCCACATTTTTCCAGTTTGGCCGCTACTTGTTGATTTCCAGTTCAAGGCCCGGTACAGTGGCCGCGAACCTTCAGGGTTTATGGAATCCTCATATTCAGCCACCTTGGGGTGCTAATTACACGACCAATATCAATACTGAAATGAATTACTGGCCGGCAGAGGTAACTAACCTGTCGGAGTGCCACGAGCCGCTTTTTGATCTGATTGAAAAACTGGCCGTCAATGGAGCAAAAACCGCAAAAATAAACTATGGTGCTGATGGCTGGGTGGCACACCACAATTCCGATATCTGGGGACAAACAGCCGCTTCCGGAGGGTTTAACTGGGATAAAAAAACAAACCGGCCCTTCTGGGCCTGCTGGCAGATGTCGGGGGGATGGTTTTGCCAGCATCTGTGGACACGTTATGAATATACCGGTGACAAAGATTTTCTGGAAAACAGGGCCTGGCCACTGATGCGTGGCAGTGTCCTGTTCTATTTGGACTGGATGATTGAGGACCCCACCGGAGAGTTGGTGACCTGCCCTTCTACGTCTCCCGAGAATCAGTTTGATACAACCAGGGTTTCCCATAGCATCGATAATAAGTCTTATTTAAAAGGCAACGGTAACTCTGGCAGTGGTAAATTCAGCATTAGCATGGCTTCAACCATGGACATGGCCATAATTCGGGAGCTCTTCGTAAATAGCATCAAAGCACTTGAAGTCCTGAACACTGAACCGGAATTAAAAGCGGAAATAGAAAAGGCCCTGGATAAACTGTACATTCCACGCATCGGGAAGCACGGACAATTGCAGGAGTGGTACAAAGACTGGGATAACGTAAACGACGATCATCGTCATGTTTCCCATCTCTATAGCCTTCACCCTGGCTACTCCATTCAGCCCCGCGAAACACCCTTGTTGGCTGAGGCTGCCAAAAAATCACTTCAGTACAGGGGCGATGGTGGAACCGGATGGTCAAGGGCATGGAAAATAAATTTTTGGGCCCGCCTTGAAGACGGCGAGCATGCCTATAAATTGATCAGGCAACTTTTCAATCCTGTGGATGTCCGCAAACCGTTCGACAGAACAGCTCATATTGACAACAGGGGAGGCTTGTACCTGAACCTGCTCGATGCCTGTCCTCCTTTTCAGATTGATGGCAATTTTGGAGGCCCTGCTGGAATTACCGAGATGCTGCTGCAAAGCCATACCGATGCCATTCATTTGCTGCCTGCCTTACCACAAGTATGGAATAAAGGAGCCTTTAAAGGATTCAGAACAAAAGGAGGTTTTGAAATTGATATGGCATGGGATAAAGGGCAGATTATTTCGCTAACTATTAAATCAACCATTGGGGGAAACTGCAGAATCAGGGTGAACCATCCTATAAAAGAAACCTCAATTCTGAAGGCTGCAAACGGAATTAATACAAACCCATTATTTGATAACCGGGGCTTTGTAAAACCGGTAATTTCAGACGAAATAAATGAAGGAGCTAAGCCAATGGTGGTTAAGGAGGTATTTGAGTATGATTTTGCTACAGAAAAAGGGGGAATAGTAAAATTATTATACTAAAAAACCAACTGAAAAGTAAACAGGTAGTAAAGGTTGCACAAAAAGTGGCTGACTGGCAATTGGCTAATCCAAATTCCATGCCCTATGGTGTTGGAGCTTTTCTGCTGGCATCAAGCGAAGTTTACATGATGTTTGAAAAATAGGAGAGATGAGGTTCATACCAATTATTGTGATTGG
>JAOZLK010000045.1:0-5077 GCA_029934875.1 Bacteroidales bacterium
GTAAGTTCGATACCCCAGTATTCATTCACAGCAGGATGGACTGGTGCCAGGGCGGGTTTCTCAGTGGGAATGTTGCATTGAGAGACAAACAATACAAGGCTTAATATAAAAAAGGCTTTCTTCATCTTTTTAGGGCTAAATTTTATGGTGTAAGACAGTCATTCAATTTAAAGACTGTAAACATGAATACCAGCTGTTTGTTCATTTACAGCCATTTATGAGAGCTACTTCTTACTTGCATCGAATACCTTGGTAGCTGTTGCGATAATGCTGGATATATCAGCCAGGTTGGCTGGCATGATCATGGTATTGGACTCTTTGGCAAGTTTTCCAAACTCGGTCAGGTACTGCTCGGCTATCCTCAGGTTCACGGCATCTTTTCCTCCCTGCTCGTTTATGGCAAGAGCAATGGCCCTGATACCATTGGCGGTGGCTCCCGCGACCTGCTCAATCTCAGAGGCCCGACCGGCTGCCTCGTTGATCCTTTTCTGCATCTCTCCCTCAGACTCGGCGATTGCTTCCTGTTTTGAACCTTCAGCTACATTAATTTTTGCCTGCTTCTCCCCTTCCGACTCGGCAATGACGGCCCGTTTCTCCCGCTCGGCACGCATCTGCTTCTCCATGGCATCTTTAATGCTCTGGGGAGGGATGATGTTCTTGACCTCATAACGGGATACCTTGACACCCCAGGAATCACTGGCCTTATCCACTGCGGAAACGATGCTGTTATTAATGGTCTCTCGCTCCTCAAAGGTTCTGTCAAGCTCCAGCTTCCCGATAATACTCCTCATGGTGGTCTGGGCAATCTGAATGGAAGCGAACTGGTAATTGTCAATTCCATAGGATGCCTTGGCAGGATCAATCACCTGCAAATACAGGATTCCGTCAACCTCAACAGAGATATTATCCCTGGTGATGCAGATCTGCGATGCCACATCGATCGCCTGTTCCTTCAGGGTATGCCTGTAACGAACCCGGTCGATAAAAGGGACCAGCACATTAAAGCCGGCCATCAGGGTGATCCTGTATTTTCCAAGTCGCTCTACAATATAGGCCCTCCTCTGGGGAACTACCTTGATTGAGGATAATAAAATAATAAGCGCCAGCAGAATCAGGCCGACATAAACGAGGGTGAGTGCATTCATTTCCATCGAAATTGGTTATTGGTTAATTGTAACTATCTTATCCTTAGCTTTTTAGCCTGGTTTAACGTCCAGGATCAGGCTCTCTTTTCCTACGATGGTTACCCACTGGTTTTTCTTCAGCGGTGCTTCACACCTGGCCGACCACTGGGTCCCTTTAAATTCTATTCTTCCTCTGCCATCCTTAAAATCTTCGATGACTTTTCCTTTCCGCCCAGTGAACTCTTCCAACTGGTCCTCTGTATTTCCACGCTTTCGATCAAAGAACTTTCGTTTAAGATACTTTCGAAGCAATACCAGGCCCAGTAAAGAGGCCACCAGGAATATCAGGATTTGCCAGTTCAGGTTGAAATCATGTATGACGCAGGCTAGGGCTGTAACCCAGGCTCCGGCACCAAAAAACAGGATCACCAAACCAGGTAGTACAAGTTCAAGTAAAAGCAGCCCCAGGCCTATCAGGAACCAAATGACTGCAGGATCAGATAATATGTCCATTTATTGGGATTTTTCTACAATTTAAAGAAAATTCATGAAAAAATCAATCCGGCGAAGGCTTGTATTGAAATACAAATTCCTTCCAATTGTGAGCTTTACCAAACTATCCTTACCTTTGAAGACTGACTACTAACTATGGGAAAATACCAATACATTAACAGGGACATCAGCTGGCTCTCTTTCAACTTCAGGGTTCTCCAGGAGGCGATGGACAAAACGCTACCCCTTTTCGAACGCATTAAGTTCCTTGCCATTTACTCCAACAACACAGAGGAGTTTTACCAGGTAAGGGTGAGCTATTACAAGCATATGCTTCGCCATCTGAAAGAATTTCCGAGTCAGCACATTCAAGATGTGGACCCGGCAGGAATTATCCGGCAGATCAACGAAATCGTGACCAATCAGCAGTCAATTTTCCACATGATCTTTGAACATGAAATTCTCCCGGATCTGAGAAAGAACAACATCATTGTTGTTAATGATAATGACAGGCTGACCAAGCAGCAGCAGCAATATATCAGGGAGGTATTTTATTCCGACCTGATCACTTCCATCCAACCAATCATTTTGGTCAAAGGAAAAGTAAGGCCCTTCCTTAAAACCGGCCATCCGTACATGGCCATGGAAATGGTCAGCCATGAAAACATGGGCAAACAGAGAAGAAAACGTTATAGCATTGTTAAGATTCCCACAGACCATAACTTCTCCAGGTTCATTGAACTTCCAGGAAAGGATGACAAACACTACATTATGTTCCTCGAGGATGTAATCATGCGCCACATGGATGCCATATTCCCGGGCTATAAGGTTTTAAACTGGTACTCTCTAAAGCTAACCAGGGATGCTGATATGGATTACGATGATTTTGAAGGAGATGACCTGATCGATGCCATTGACCGGATCAGGTCGCATCGTTCAGTGGGAAAACCAAACCGTTTCCAGTATGACAGGAAGATGCCCGAAAAACTTCTTGAGTATCTGAGAAGCTCCTTCCAAATTTCAAAGGACCTTTTGGTAATGGGTGGTAGCAGGCATAATTTCAGGGACTTTTTTAGCTTCCCCAACCCGCTCTATCCGGAAATGGAAATTGATAACCTTCCGCCAGTACCCATTCCCTCACTCTCAAACCTTAAGAAACCCATTGCGGCCCAGATCAGTAAGATGGATTACCTGCTCAGTGTACCCTATCAACCCTTTGAACATTACCTGAGATTTTTACGGGAGGCAGCTGTGGATCCTACTGTCGTGGAGATAAAATCGACGCAATACAGGGTTTCGGACCATTCCGTTGTTGTCAACTCACTTATTGATGCTGCAGAAAACGGGAAAAAGGTTACGGTATTTGTGGAGTTGAAAGCACGCTTTGATGAGGAGGCCAACCTTAAGTGGGCCAATGAAATGACCAAAGCAGGAATCGACATCATCTATAGCATCCCCAACCTGAAGGTCCATGCCAAAATTGCACTGGTGATCCGGGAGAAAGGGTCAAAACATGGCGATCAGGTCTACCTGGGAACGGGTAATTTCAATGAAAAAACTGCAAGGATTTACTGTGACCACGGGCTCTTTACTTCAAATCCGGAATTATTAAAAGACGTTAAGAATCTATACAGATACCTGGAAGATCAGACATTTAAGCCCAAATTCCATCACATCCTGGTTCCGGTTTTCAATATGGTTGAAGGATTCAAGAAGTTGATCAACCAGGAAATAAAAATTGTCAAAAAAGGAGGGATAGGCTATATCCTGTTAAAAATGAACGGGCTCCAGGATGGAGAGATGGTAAGTGCGCTCTACAAGGCCAGTGAAGCCGGTGTAAAAGTGGACCTGATTATCCGTGGAGTATGCACCTTGAAACCAGGCCAGCCCTACAGTAAAAACATCAGGGTGATAAGAATTGTAGACAGATTCCTTGAACATGCCAGGGTATTTGTTTTCCTTAATAACGGAGCACACAAGGTATACATGGGCTCCGCCGACTGGATGAAAAGGAACCTCAGGCGCCGGGTGGAATGTATCTTCCCTGTATATGACCCGGATGCAAAAAAGGAGATCCTTGATATTCTGAACATCCAGCTTTCAGACAATGTGAAGGCCTGCGAACTTGATGAAAAACTGTCCAATAACCGGATTATCACCAACGGCCCGGATATAAGGTCGCAGATCGCCACCTATGAGTACTTCCATAAAAAATATGGACATCAGGAGCCCTGAGGAAAGCCTCCCTTAAACTGAATTATTTGGCATGACCGGATACCTATCAAAAAAATCTGCCCTTTCCGTAAGTAAAGGGGTGGCCCAGCCGGAAGCTGTAAGCAACGAGGCTGTGAACAGGCTAAAAAAAGCCATAAAGGGCAAGCCATCTGCCTCCCTGCTTTTTGAGGGAATTCGCTCAGCCGATATCAGCTCCCTGGGGAGAGCCATAACCCTTGTGGAAAGCTCCCACCATAAACACCAGTCAGAAGCGCAAAAACTGATCTCCTTCTGTCTTCCCTTTTCAGGCAATGCATTGCGGGTGGGAATCACCGGAGTTCCGGGAGCTGGTAAAAGTACTTTTATCGAGGCCCTGGGTAAACACATTATTGACTCAGGAGGAAAACTTGCCGTACTTGCGGTCGATCCCAGCAGTGAACGCTCAAAGGGAAGTATCTTAGGTGATAAAACCAGGATGGAAGAGCTGGCAGGAAGATCCGAAGCTTTTATCAGGCCCTCACCTTCAGGCGGCACCCTGGGTGGGGTGGCCAGAAAAACCCGCGAGACCATAATTCTCTGTGAAGCCGCCGGTTTTGATACCATCTTTGTGGAAACAGTTGGTGTGGGGCAGTCCGAAACTGCCGTGCACAGCATGGTCGATTTTTTCCTGCTGATCATGATTGCAGGTGCAGGAGATGAACTCCAGGGTATTAAAAGGGGCATCATGGAAATGGCCGATGCGATTTTGATCAATAAGGCCGACGGGAATAATATACAGAAAGCCAAAAGAGCCCAGGCAGAATTCACCAATGCCCTCCACCTCTTCCCCCCTTCCCGCTCAGGTTGGTCTCCCGGGGTTTCCACCTGCTCATCCCTGTATCAAACGGGCATCAGTGAGGTATGGGATATGATCCGGGCTTACAAGGAATTTGTATCTGGCAATGGCTTTCTTTCAGAAAGACGCAAAGAGCAATCCAGGCACTGGATGTACGAATCCATTCGAGATGGGATCTACAGGCATGTTTTCACTGACCCGGCCATGCAAAAAGAACTAAGGGCTCTTGAAGATTCAATTGCAGCTGGAGAGATAACCTCCCATATGGCTGCCACAACTATTTTGAACAAGTTTAAATCAGGACAATAAAGCTCCTGAACGCTGTCAGAAAACTATAAATAGTTGTAACATTGCGCCTTAATTTAAAATCCGAAAAATGCGAAATCTTATTCTATCACTTTTGGCCATGCTG